>JAAZLM010000277.1 GCA_012799315.1 Clostridiales bacterium
AGAGGATTAGCTTTTACAGCCAACTCATATTATAGCATAACCATTTGCATTTGTAAATATGTTATTGGCAATTTTTTATAAGCTATCTCACACTAGATATTTTCCACTATTCTCCTGCCCATCTCGGAACATGATACTAATGTGCATCCATCGCTCATAATATCGACAGTTCTATATCCTTCAGTGAGCACTTTATCAATTGCATTTTCGATATCCTGTGCTTCCTGCTCCATGTCGAACGAATAACGGAGCATCATAGCAGTTGAAATTATTGTCGCAAGGGGGTTCGCCTTATCCTGATTAGCAATATCGGGTGCCGAACCATGGCTAGGCTCATAAAGACCAAACTTTGTATCGCCAAGACTTGCCGACGATAACATCCCGATCGATCCTGTGATCATACTCGCCTCATCCGATAGGATATCGCCGAACATATTCTCCATTACCATTACATCGAATTGCCCGGGATTTCGAACTAATTGCATTGCTGCATTGTCGACTAGCATATCTATAACTTCAACCTCTGGATAATCTTTCGCCACTTCATGAACAACTTCCCGCCATAGTCGTGATGTATCTAGCACATTCGCTTTATCGACATTAGTCAATTTCTTTGTGCGCTTCATTGCAATTTCAAATGCGGAAACAGCAATGCGGCGGATCTCGTTTTCATCATATACACAAGTATCATATGCTCTTCTCACACCGTCGACAGTTTCTATATTTCTTTCACCAAAATATAGTCCGCCCGTTAATTCACGCATGATTATAATATCGAATCCATCGGCAATTATATCTTCACGAATCGGACAAGCATCTTTTAGCTGCGGATATAGCACCGCTGGGCGAACATTTGCGAATAGTCCTAGACCTTTGCGGATTGCAAGCAGCCCCGCCTCTGGGCGCAGATGCCCGGGTAGATCTTCCCACTTTGGCCCGCCGACCGCTCCAAGCAGAACAGCATCACTTTTCTTAGCTGTTTCAAGTGCTTCATCCGTCAATGGCACACCGTGAGTATCGATAGAAATACCGCCCATCAACACATCGGTATAGTTGAATTTATGCGAATGCTTTTCGCCAATTCTATCAAGAACAAGAACAGCCTGCTCTATAATTTCGGGGCCAATTCCATCGCCCTTGATGAGTACAATATTTTTCTCCATTTCAATCTCTCCATTCTATGCTTTTACTGAATTCAGCAGTCCATTCTTTGCAATAATCTCTTTTATGAAGTCTGGAAAAGGCTCCGCTTGATAGCTTTCACCTTTTGTAATATTAGTGATTACACCAGTGTCAAAATCCACCTCGACTTCATCACCTGCATTAATGTTATGCGCCGCTTCTGCGCATTCAAGAATTGGCAGCCCGATATTGATAGCATTGCGGTAGAAAATTCTTGCGAATGTTGCCGCTATAACGCAGGAAATCCCGCTAGCCTTAATTGCAATTGGTGCGTGCTCCCTTGATGAGCCGCATCCAAAGTTATTTACCGCCACCATAATGTCGCCCTCCTTGACTTTGTTGACGAAATCGGCATCAATGTCAGTCATGCAATGCTGGGCAAGCTCCTTATGATCGGATGTAGTGAGGTATCTAGCCGGTATGATTACATCTGTATCAACATTATCACCGTATTTGTGTACAATTCCATGTGCTTTCATGTTTAATCCTCCATTATCTATATAATATAGTCTTTCTTAAAGAACATCACTTACATCGCTGATCTTACCCGCTATCGCACTTGCAGCTGCAATTGCTG
>JAAZLM010000032.1 GCA_012799315.1 Clostridiales bacterium
CAAACTGATTATTTTTATATACTTAGTATAGAAATCACAATTTTTTCTTAAAAAGAGCATCTTAAGCTGTGTTCCTCCTGCTTAAGATGCTCAAAATCTTGAAAATCATACAGTTGCCTCAAACCAGAATGTGCTGCCCTTCCCCTGTGTGCTGTCGACACCGTATTGAAATCCATGCAATTCCAAAGTGTTTTTGACGATATATAAACCAAGACCCGTTCCGACAACTGCCCTTTTATGAGATGTGTTGACCTTGTAGAATTTATCCCATATCAAAGGGATGTTCTCCGCAGCGATTCCATCACCCGTATCGCTTGTTTCGAATCTTACTCCTTTATCCGTCCTATATAATTTTACGATTATTCGCCCATCATCGCCTGTGTAGTTTATCGCATTGTTGATTAGATTGAGCATCACCTGCTCAATCCTAACACTATCAGCATTAATCGTGATGTTCGGCTCTATACTAATTTCAAATTGATAGCCACCTCTTTCGATTAAAGCATCGAATCTATGCATGAGTTCGGCGAGTCTGATTGAAATATCATATGGAGCGGGATTGATATAAGCACTACCGGATTCGATCCTTGACATATCGAGGATATCGCTGACAAGGACACCGAGGCGATCCGCCTCATCAATTATTACACCGATATGCTCACTCCTCCTATTGGCGTCATCGCCGGAAATATCACGTATCATCTCCGCATATGCCTTTATCATAGTCAATGGCGTGCGCAAGTCGTGGGATACACTTGCAATTAAGTCACGGTGCATACTATCAACCTTTGATATTTCCTCCGCCGCATAATTGAGTGTTTTAGACAACTCATCAACTTCGCCATATCCGCCCCCCTCAAAGGCGATATTGTAATCGCCCTGTCCAAGCTGCCGAGCGGATTTCGTAATTTTCGTAATCGGTCTTGAAATTTGCCATGATATGAAGAACGAAATTACGAATGCTAGCACTAGCACGATGAATGTTATACGGTATAGTTGACTGCGTAATATGTCAACTGTTGAGCCAATGGGATCGAGCGACGCATATACAAAAATCATTGCTTTAATATCCGTCGGTGTGCCTATATATGTGCCAAAAAGCAATGTTTCGTTAACGGTCGGCTTACCACTTTTTGTATAGGTGTGCTCCTGCACCTTATTATAAATTGCCCTATTCGAGCTATTAATCATCTGAGTGCGGTATTGCACAATTGAAGAGAAGGGGAGGATCTTATCACGAATATCCCATTGGTCGATACTATATGTTAGATTGTTTTCGCTATTAATGATGAAAATGCTTAAATCGTCTTGCCGTGTCACTAATTCAAGAGTATCAAAGAATTCATCTTTTCCGTATGAAGACACAATTTTCTCCGCTGAATCGAGCACCACTTTAGACCGCATATTCTGATAATAGCTTTGTAAAAATACAATTTGAAACAGCCATAGCAAAGTTAAAATGACGGATGCAAATATCACCAAATACACCCATACTTTAAATTTCAGGCTCTTAATCCGCTTCAAACTTATACCCCATTCCTCTTAATGTAACGATGAATTTGCGATATTGCTTTAGTGAACTCCTTAGCATTTTAATATGTGTATCAACTGTCCTATCATCGCCAAAGAAATCATACCCCCATACCTCAGAGAGTAATTTATCCCTAGATAAAGCGACATTCTTATTCCTCACCAGATAGAAAAGCAAATCATATTCTTTCGGCGTTAGATTCGCTTTTTTCCCGTCGACAATGACATCCCTAGCAGTGAAGTCAATCTCCAATCCGTCGAAGCATTGAATTTCATTGCTAACCTTATCGGCAGAATTGCGCTTGATAATAGCATTGATCCTAGCAATAACCTCTTTCGGGCTGAATGGCTTCACAACATAATCATCGATGCCTAGATCAAATCCATATAGCTTATCGTACTCTTCACCACGTGCGGATAGCATCATGACGGGAGTATCCTTATATTTGCGTATCTCCTTAACTGCCATATATCCATCGATCCTTGGCATCATGATATCCATAATGATTATATCGTAATCCTGTTCTTTAGCCAGTTCGATCGCTTCACCGCCATCGCCAGCCTCGGCAACGCTGAACCCCTCAAATTCGGCATATTCACGCAGCACTTTGCGAATTTTCTCCTCATCGTCAACGATTAAAATTTTATACATAGTCACCCTCCTTAATTCATCGGAAGAATTTATACACATCTAATTCTTATTATACAATACTTTGTGTTGTTTAGGTGAAATATGCGTAAAATTATACGAAAGTTGGTTCAAAACACGTTTTATCAATAAAACATCTTGCTTGACGAATGCAAACAAAAATCGTATAATAAGCTTTATAGTTAAAAAACTATAAATAAATTTTAGGATGTGAGATAGCAATGAACAAGATGACAGAAAACAGAATGGATGTTTCGTCAGCAATGGTAAAATGCCTAGAAAAAGAGGGGATTAAAGTCGTCTTCGGCTATCCCGGTGCGGCAATTTGTCCTTTCTATGATGCACTTTACAGCGCCGACATCCGCCATATCCTTGTCCGCCATGAGCAGAATGCTGGCCATGCCGCAAATGGATATGCTAGAATGACGGGCAAGCCAGCAGTATGTATTGCAACATCGGGGCCTGGAGCAACAAATCTTATTACAGCAATTGCAACCGCCTATATGGACTCAATCCCGATGGTAGTAATAACGGGACAAGTTAGAAGTGAATTAATCGGTAGAGATGTTTTTCAGGAGGCGGACATTACAGGTGCGTCGGAGCCATTTGTTAAGCATAGCTATTTAGTTAAAGACGCAAATGAAATTCCCGAGATATTTAAAAGGGCATTCTATATAGCTGGGACTGGTCGCCCTGGGCCAGTATTAATAGATGTGCCAATAGATATACAACAAACTGAAATTGACTTTCACTATCCGGATAGTGTCGATATCAGGAGTTATAAACCTAGTAGTAAAGGGCATCCACTACAAATAAAAAGAGTTATCGAAGCAATAATTGCAGCGGAGCGACCAGTAATTTGCGCTGGTGGTGGTGTATTTGCGTCCGATGCACGGGATCTTATAAAGCAGCTTAGCGAAACGGCGGACATCCCGATTGTTACCACTATGATGGGGATTGGTGCAGTTCCCTCGGAATATCCACTCAATTTTGGCATGGTGGGGATGCATGGATCTTCAGCGGCGAATATTGCAATTAATCGCAGCGATCTAATGATAATCATCGGTGCGAGAGTAGGGGACAGAGCAGTTGCCACCCCCGGTGTACTGGAAAAACGCACTAGAATTATTCATATAGACATTGATCCAGCCGAGATTGGTAAAAATCTTGATGTAGCGATTCCACTTGTTGGTGATGCCAATATTATTTTATCGCAAATGCTTAAGAAAATACCTAAGATGGATCATGGTAGCTGGATTAATACATTGAACGAAAAACGCAGAAAAATAGATACGAGCATAACGGAAGAAGGCTATATCAATCCCCATGCGTTCATTCGCATGCTATCCGATTCGCTTGATGAAGATGCGGTTTGCGTTGCCGATGTTGGGCAGAATCAGATCTGGGCAGCTACAAGTTACAATGTAAGAAAAGGTAGATTCCTCACATCGGGCGGCATGGGCACGATGGGATATTCAGTACCATGTGCGATTGGAGCAAAGACAGCAAGCCCCAATACCGAAGTTGTAGCGATATGCGGCGACGGCTCATTCCAAATGCAGATGATGGAATTAGCAACAGCCTGTCAACATGATATTCCGATAAAAATTATAGTCATGAGCAATAACAGGCTTGGAATGGTTAGGGAGGTTCAAACAAGGCAATATGGCGATAGATTGTGCAATATCTTCCTTGACGGTAGCCCCGACTTCATTAAATTAGCCGACTCATATGGCATTAAGGCACGCCGTGTTGATAGCATCGACAATGCGCAGGAAGCAATTGACGAATTAATTTCGTCTAAAGAGCCATACCTACTTGAATGCATCGTTGATCCGACTCATCCAACGCTTTAGGGGGTATTATAATGAAACATACAATATCTATTTTAGTAGAAAATAACGCAGGTGTCCTAGCTAGAATTGCAGGACTATTTGCACGCAGAGGATATAATATTGACAGCTTAGCAGTCGGTGTGACTGATGATGATACAATTTCACGTGTGACGATTGTCGCTGATGGCAATGACCATACCATTGAGCAATTAGTTAAGCAGCTGAATAAACTCATTGATGTTATTAAGGTTAAAACGCTCAGACATGATGAGTTGATATCTCGTGAGTTATTGCTCATAAAAATAAATGTTGAACCATTCCAGCGCAGTGAAGTAATTACAACTGCAAAAATCATGGGTGCTAAGGTTGCCGATATTTCACGCAGCACAATGACGCTTGAAATTTCCGATACGGCGCAGCAGCTTGCAACATTTGAAGATTTGCTATCACCATACGGCGTGAAGGAAGTTGTCCGCACTGGGATTGTAGCAATGCAAAGAGGTAGTGAGGCAATAGCGCTCAAATACAAATAGAGGTTAATACGATATGATTACCCGCATTGGCTACGTTGTCAATTGACAATGTAGCCATAAAGGTTTATAATCATTGTAAGATTATTGAGTAATAGTAAAAGGGGAGTTGTCAGTGGATATAAATAAAAAGAAATACACTCTAGGTGAGGAGATTTTCAATGCTATCTCGCATGGAGCGGGCGCACTTCTCTCTATTGCTGGTTGCGTAATATTAATAGTGTTTTCCGCCATACATGGCGATGCTTATTCGGTGGTTAGTTCTGCGATTTTTGGTGCATCCTTGATAATTCTATATACGATGTCGACACTATACCACTCAATCACGCATGTTAAGGCTAAAAAGGTCTTTAGGATACTTGACCATTCGACGATTTTTATCTTAATAGCTGGCACATATACACCGTACACATTAGTTACCCTGCGTGGTGCTCTCGGCTGGACGATTTTCGGGATTATATGGGGAACGGCAGTTTTCGGAATTGTGCTAAATGCAATAAGTATCGAAAGATTTAAAAGAATATCAATGGTATGCTATATCTTGATGGGATGGGCAATTGTTGCAGCAGCAAGACCACTATATCAAAATCTTAATAAAGGCGGTCTGATCCTCCTTGTTGCTGGTGGAGTTCTATATACAGTAGGGATAATTTTCTATGCTATGAAAAAGTATAAGTACATGCATTCTGTATGGCATTTATTCGTTGTCGGCGGGAGTGTATTACACTACTTCTCAGTGCTTTTATACGTAATATAACGATGAATAAAGCCCTCACATTAATTTGTGAGGGCTTTATTGTGCGTATAATAAATCCTATTTAAATATTAAGAAAGATAGTTGCAACCGAGAAATATATTATCAAAGAGAATGTATCAACAATAGTCGTTATCAGCGGACTAGCCATTATTGCAGGATCTAAATTTACCTTATCTGCAAGGATTGGTAAAATGCCACCGATAACCTTCGCCATTAGGACGGTGAAGAATAAAGTGATAGTAACGGTGAGCGTAATTGTTAGATCATAACCTTGTATTAGCCATATTCTTAAGAAGTTAACTGCAGAAAGAGCAAGTCCAACTATAAGGCTAACACCGAGCTCCTTACTTATAACACGGAAAATATCTTTGAACTTCACTTCGCCAAGTGTTATACTACGAATTACAAGAGTTGATGCTTGTGAACCTGCATTCCCTCCCGTATCCATTAACATTGGTATAAAGAATGTTAATGCGACAACCGACTCTAAAGCAAGTTCGTACCTACTAAGGATCAACCCTGTCAACGTTGCAGAAATCATTAATACGAGGAGCCAACCGATTCTTTTTCTCGCCAGTACTAAAATACTAGTATTAAGATACGAATCGTCAAAAGGCTCAATCGCAGCCATACGGTGGAAATCCTCCGTTGCCTCTTTTTCCATAACGTCTACAATATCATCGATTGTTATAATGCCAACAAGCCGTTGCTCATTATCGACTACCGGTGCGGCAATCAGGTCGTAATTCTTGAACACATCTGCGATATATTCCTGATTATCATGCGTCTTAACGAATATAGGCTCAACCTGCATTACCTCAGATATTTTCGTATCGACATCGCATAATACTAAATCCTTTAATGAAATTGTCCCCTCTAGATGCCTTGCCTCATCCATCACATAACATGTGTAGATAGTCTCACGATTGGGCGCATGCCTGCGTATCCTATCGAGCGCATCGCTAACTGTCATCTCTTTCTTTAAGTCGACGAATTCAATCGTCATAAGACTACCTGCGGAATCGTCGGGATACATCAAGAACTGGTTAATTAACTTCCTCTCCACATCACTTGTGTGCTTTAGTATCTTTTTAATCACATTAGCCGGCATTTCTTCTAGTAAATCTACCTTATCGTCGAAATATAAATCGGATAGAATGTCGGCAAGCTCCTTCTCATTAACTAGATCGGAGATTTCAGCCTGTCTATCAACCGATAGGTATGAAAATACATCGGCAGCGACACCTTTCGGTAATAGGCGAAAGGCTAGGAGTGCTTGCCTTTCATCTAGTGAATCGATGAATTCAGCAATATCGAATGATTGCCCGTCCTTTAGTTCATCTTTTAATTTTAGATATTTTTTTTCTTCGAGTAGCTGCGCCATATTTAAAAAATCCATAAAAAACCTCCTTACTATTTATTAGTTGCACAAAAGATGTACTACCATCACGCATAAAAAATCAGTCACCTAAGCATAAAAGCAACAAAACATAGCAAAGAAGTAAATGTTTTTAATAAATTACTTCAGTAGAATGCGGTGATGGATAATGGATGCAGTTTGAACTGAACGCCGAATAATACTCAGTCGCAAGCGTTCGGGAACAGTATCCATAAAATCACCTCCAAAAGATTTGTACAATTTTTTGTCTACACTCTATATCATACTATATTTTAGGTCGAATGTAAAGGAGATAACAACCATTTTTATTTAAAATGATGCTCGCCCCAGCAGGAAAACCTAAAGTTTTGCGTATAAAAAGGGGGGAGGGAAGTGATCTAGATATGGGCTTATATAAATAATTCGCCATCGTTATTGTGATGACGAATTATATTAAATCGCTAATATGGCTTCATAAACATTTGTGTCCAGTATAATGTGCCATTTGCCTTTTTCGCCGCACCCACACCAGTATGTGTGTATGAACGTGATAGGATATTCTCCCTATGACCGGGCGAATTCATCCACGCAGCAACAACGTCTTTCGCCGTTCGTTGTCCGTACGCAATATTTTCCGCCGCCGATGAGAATCTAAGACCGAAATTCTGCATCATAGTGAATGGTGAGCCATAGGTCGGCGATGTGTGTGAAAAGTAATTTTTATCTATCATATCTTGCGACTTATATCTTGCAACTCTCGATAACTCCCAATTCGTCTTAAGTGCGGGGATGCCACGATTCGTTCTTTCGATGTTTATGAGCCGCACCACCTCATCTTCAAATGACTTTAATGTGTTCACCTGCGGTATATTTATCTTTTGACCAACGTAAATTAAATTTGGATTTTTTATTTGCGGATTCGCCTTAATTAATTCGGAAATGCCGATTTCATATTTTACTACAATTTTCCAAAGGGAATCGCCACCCTTAACGGTATAGGTTGTGCTTTGTGCAAAGACCGTCACCGTCAGTAATATTACCATTATAAAAGTTGTTAGCGTTGTTATGATTTTCTTCATTAAGATACCTCCTTGCGTTATTTTTCACTATATGCAGTAGGATTATCCAAGAAAACATGATTTGCCGATAAATGTTAATTACAATGACGACACTTAAAATTCACAAGCAAAATAAGTTGCAATATACTCTAATTGGTGGTATAATTATTAAAATTAAGTGATAAAAATTTAAGATTAGGAGAAAGTAAAGATGGGAAAAACTGATTACAATCCTTATGAAAATGCGCAAACTCAATTTGATAATGTAGCGAATATGGTCGATCTTGAGCAATCGGCTCGTGAACTCTTACGTCAACCAAGCCGTGAATATCACTTCACAATTCCTGTGAAGATGGACGACGGCACGACGAAAGTTTTCAATGCTTATAGAGTGCATCACAATGATGCACGTGGCCCAATAAAAGGCGGTATCCGATTTCATCCAGAAGAAACTGCCGATACAGTTAAGGCATTGTCAATGTGGATGACATGGAAATGTGCAGTTGTCGACATTCCACTAGGTGGTGGTAAGGGCGGAATCGTTTGCGATCCACGTGAAATGTCACAATCCGAACAAGAGAGGCTCTGCCGTGGCTATGTAAGACAAGTATACAAGGCGATCGGGCCAGTCATAGATGTTCCCGCACCGGATGTAATGTCCAATGCACAACATATGTTGTGGATGCTAGACGAGTATGAAACCATCAGTGGCGGCCATTATCCGGGTGCAATTACTGGCAAACCTGTTGGAATGGGCGGTTCACTCGGCAGGACAGAAGCAACTGGATACGGTGTAATATATACTTTGCGTGAAGCGTTAAAAACACTTGATATTGATATAGCAAGCACTACTGCAAGCATTCAAGGATTCGGTAATGTAGCTGAATATGCTGCACGCCTTTATAGTAAAATGGGCGGCACAGTTGTGGCTATATCAAGCTGGGATAATGCTGATAAAAAGGCATATACCTTCCGTAAAAAAGACGGTATGGATATTGAAAAAATGGTATCAATTAAGGATAGATTCGGCTCGATCGATAAGGAAAAAGCTAAGGAATTCGGATGCGAAATCCTTGATGGTGGCGATTGGATCGCTCAAGATGTCGATATTCTTCTACCTTGCGCATTGGAAAACCAAATTACACCGGAAACTTTTAAGCGAATTAGCGATCAAGTTAAGGTAATTTGTGAGGGTGCAAACGGCCCAACTACACCGGATTGCGATGAGCTTATAAAAGAGAAGGACATCTATCTTGTTCCCGACTTTTTATGTAATGCTGGCGGTGTAACTTGCAGTTATTTTGAGCAAATCCAATGTAACATGAATTACTTTTGGCCAATTGAAGAAGTATTTGAGAAGCTCGATGCTAAGATGACGTCGGCATTCCATGCAGTACACAATTTAGCACAGGATAAAGGACTTTATATGCGTGATGCTGCCTATGTAATTGCGATTGAGCGTGTTGCCAATGCTGCGAAGCTCCGTGGATGGCTATAATCAGCAGGGAATATCGGATTTATAGAACATCAATAAACGACTTACAAAATTAATTGTGAGTCGTTTATTTTCTGCAAAAATATTGACTTATGATTTTCACTATGATATAATAATAAAGTTGAGAAAACATATTGGGGTGTAGCCAAGCGGTAAGGCTGCGGACTCTGACTCCGCCATTTCGTGGGTTCGAATCCTACCACCCCAACCAAATCAAACCTCGTAAAGCCTTTATTGATGGGA
>JAAZLM010000278.1 GCA_012799315.1 Clostridiales bacterium
GAACCTGCGGCATCTTGGTCCCAAACCAAGCACTCTACCAAACTGAGCTACGCCCCGAAAATTTAATCTGCACCGTATTTAAATAAGACAGCTTTTATATTATAAACTACTCTTAGAATTTTGTCAAGACTTTTTTGCACTTTTTAAAAATAATTGTGATAATTGTTGTTTTATCAATGATAATGCCGTTTTACACGCACATTCTACCCCCATTATATTATCGTAAGCGGGAGAATGTTAATAATGTCCATCAAGATATGAAGATAAAATTTTATTTAGTTCTATCATTGAATAGCGCTGAGTATAATATATTGTATTATAGAAAACTAATCCATAAAAATGCATAAGTTTTTCAGTGTTTTTTGTGTACTGCTACAAATTTGCAGGAAATTGCCCAATTGTGTTGTAAAACTGTGAAGAAAGTGGTATATTTAAATCAAACTATTTTTAGGAGGGTTTATCAATATGAATGATAATATGAACAATCAATACCCAAATACGGAATTCCAGAATCCTATTGAACCTCAACAGGGTAGTAATGGGATGGCTATTGCTTCAATGGTGCTCGGTATTATATCAGTAATAACTTGTTGTTGGTGGCAATTATCAGTTGTCGTTGGAATAGTTGGACTTGTTCTAGGTATATTACATAATAAAAAGCAAACCACAGGGAGGGGCATGGCGATCGCCGGAATTGTGCTATCTATTGTTGGTATAGCTATTGCAGTGATAACACTCATTCTTGCTCTGGCTGGTATAGGCTTCTTGGAAGACTTCGCCAATGAGCTTCAAGGTATGAGCTAAGCCAATTTGTTAGCTAATTAAGATGCTTATTGCATATTATTGCAATAAGCATCTTTTTATAACTTGACATCTCAGAGTGGAAAATATATTAATTATCGTTAATGCACAATTTAACATTTTTATTATCATCGAAAGCTTTAAAGGGAGGTGTATAATATGTACGAACAATATCCGCACTACCAATATAATAACTATCAAAATCCGCCGCCTAAGGACAGTGCGGGATTCGGGATTGCATCACTTGTTCTAGGGATCATTTCTATAACTATCTCTTGCTGCGTCCCCGTTATCCCCGCTGTATTGAGTTTCATCGGCTTAATACTGGGTGCTGTCGGTATAAAAAAAGGCGGATTAGGGAGGGGTATGGCAATCGCTGGGCTGGTATTGTCGATTATCTCGCTCATATTCAGCGTGATCATAATCCTATTATTATTTGTGCCTGCATTAATGGGTTCATTCCCCTATGAGCCATTCTATTATGATTATATAGACACGCATTATGCTTGTTACGGGCTTATATAGGGGACGAAATTCCTCACTACGAAATATATTAGCATCATCACAACTGTCGTAATTAGCAGCGCATCTTTCCTCGGCAGGATCACCCTGTGACGACCGAATAAATAAGTACCCAATTCAATATATAGAACTAATATAATAGATCCAAGTAGAATCGGTGTGATATTATATTTGAGTGATTTTATAATGTTGAAGTTTAGTAGTGCGATAACACTCCTAGTATTCCCGCAACCGGGGCATAGGCTCCCAGTCATTTTATAAAATGTACATTTGGGGAAGTTATGCGCTAACATAATAATCACGTCTTTTAAAAAAATAGTGGTTATAACGGCGAAAATAGGCATCGCTATATAGGCGCATTTTGCAAGAAATTTTTTATTTATAAGATTCTTCATTTATACTATTTCCATTCATTTTTCTTAAGCCTATTCTAACAGATATATGACTTTTATTCAAGGATGGCATGAATATAATAAAATCTCACTCGCCGCATCTGGCAAATTGACGGATTGTTACTTTAAATCCTGCGTTTCGTTGGGCATATTACTAAATTTAAAGAAATCTTTATATTTGTGTTGACAACCTTTTATATGTCTGATAATATGATGATATAGAATTAAATATTTCTAATGCGTAGATAGAGAATAGTAATTGCGATTAAGGTTTTAAGAGAGCCAATGTTTGGTGTGAATTGGCACTAAGATTGCAACGAACTCACTCTTGAGCATTCACTTGAAATTGAATTATTATTCACGATTAGAGTTGAACGGATTTCCACCGATAAAGGGAATAGCATTTTTGATGCGAAAAGAGTGGATATAGTATGCTAAATGCACACTATATCAATTGGAGTGGTACCACGGAAGATTATATGCTTTCGTCTCCATGGCATGAATGTCA
>JAAZLM010000279.1 GCA_012799315.1 Clostridiales bacterium
ACGGAGCTGGATGTTGACGATATAAAAACTTTGATTAATGGGCTGAAAATTGCAGGTTCATATAAATATATAATTATCGATGCTGAGCTTTCATTAGGGGAAAAAAGTATTGAACTAATGGAGAATTCAAATAAAATCGTGTTCGTATCCGATGGCTCAAAAATATCTAATTCTAAATGGCTGAGGCTGCAAGAAGCGTTGGAAGTTATTGAAAAGAGGCAGGGCAAGACAATACTATCAAAGGTATTGATGCTTTATAACAAATTCAGTGATAAAACTAGCAGCATATTGAAAAATGATGCAATTCAAATCCTAGGTGGTGCGCCAAGATTTAAGAATGGTGGTATAAAACAAATCGTTTCTGAAATTTCAAATATGAAGTTTTTTGATAATTTTTAAGGTCATTAGATTATGGGATGGAGAGTTGATTTAGCGTGAATGTTGATCAAATAAATCTTAGCAATATGGTTGATGAACTAAAGGAATATGTTGTAGAAAATCTTTCACTAAGCGCATTATCGGATGAGGAACTATACTTTAAAATAGAGGAAATCTCGTTCAATTATATGAACGGTAAATATGTATCAATAGAAGAAAGAGTTGCGGTAGTTGAGCAGGTATATAGCTCTATTAGAGGATTCGGTATTCTTGATTCGATTTTAAGTGATGATAGCATCACGGAGGTAATGATTAATGGCAAGGATAACGTCTTTATCGAATAGGATCATACATAATGTTTAAAGCCTTAATTGTAAGCATTATTTTAGGACTAGCTGGCGGTTGCTTAGCCATTCCTATATTCAATAAATTTCTTCTAAATAAAAGAAAAAGGAATCTACTAATGCAGTTTAGGGAGTTGCTAGAATCACTGAGCAATTCATTTTCCGTTGGGAAAAACACACCTGATGCTTTTGCCGATGCGTTGAACGATATGATAGTTCAATTGGGCGATGGGGCCGATATAGTCAAAGAGGTAGAAATAATAATAATGGGCTTACATAATAACATCACAATAGAAAATATGCTCGAAGATTTTGCGAGCAGGAGCGGGCTTGACGATATCGATAGCTTTGCGGTGACATTTGGAGTCGCAAACAGGCTCGGCGGGAATTTGAAGAATGTAATTAAGGAGAGCAGAGATATAATTAACGATAAAATAGAAATTGAGATGGAAATTGAGACGTTAATTACTGGTAAGAAGAATGAAATAAATATCATGGCTGCTTTACCATTTGCAGTTGTGGGCATGATGGATCTTATGGGCGATGTTGGTAGCGGTAATGATCCCGTAACAATTGCAACTAAAGTAATAGCGCTTAGCCTATTTGGTCTTGCATATTTTATTGGTCGCAAGATAACGGATATTAAAATGTAGGGAGCAATGAGATGAATTTTACAATTGCGTATGTTATGGCGGCACTCGGCACGATAGCAGTATTATTTTGGTGTTTGCTTTTCATTATGTTTAATAGCAAATACGATAATATAATTTGTGCAATAGACAGGAAGAAATTCATGCTGTCAGAGATTTTTTTCATTGGATTCGGCCTAATAGATATGTTTAAAATAGATCTTAGATCGGCTAGAGGGCGAGCTAAGATGAAAGTTATTTCCGAAGTGCACGGTGAGAAATATGCTCATTTCTACTATTTCGTGATCTTTGGCGGTAAACTTACGTACGCTCTTACATTAATCCCGCTTGGATTATTTTTAGGAGCAATTTCAAACGATATTCTAATTGCAGTACTTGGAATAGCGGCGACAGGTGCCATTGTTGCCTATCTTGACGTTGAATTGAACAACGCAGTCGAAAAGAAAAGGGAGGAAGTATTGGCGGATCTGCCAGTAGTATTATCGAAACTGACCTTACTTGTCAATGCTGGGCTCGTAATACGGGAGGCATGGAATAAAGTCGCCTTGTCAGGAGATGGCCCATTGTATAAAGAGATGCAGATAACAAGTGACGAAATGCAGAATGGAATCCCCGATATGGAGGCCTTATATAACTTTTCTCAAAGGATAGCGGTAAAAGAGATTAGGAAGTTTTCTTCTACTATATCGCAAAATCTGCAAAAAGGTGGAATGGAATTAGCCAACACATTAAAACACATGACCGCTGAAGGATGGGAAGAGAAGAAACATAGAGTTAAACGCAAGGGCGAATTAGCAGGGCAGAAACTCCTAATCCCAACAATGATAATGTTCGCTGGTATTATGATGATGATAGCAGTATCAATATTCGCAAATATGTTTTAACAATAAGTATATTTGTATATATGTCTATCGCACACGAGGGAGGTGAAATGATGAAAAACTTTTTACTTAAGAAGTATCTGCAAGGTAAGATGGCGTTAGAAAGTTTGGCGCAGGATGAGAAGGGTGAAGTAAATATAATAGCAATAATTTTAATTATTATTGTTGTTATAGCCTTAGTTGCAGCCTTTAGATAACAAGTCCTCAATCTGATCGGCAACCTATTCGGCAAGATTAACGAAAGTGTAGATGCAATCGAATAAACTATAACGCAGAAAACCGCACAGTGTGGTCAATGCTGTGCGGAGCATCGGGAATTTGCTTTTTCAACGGGAGGAGGAATTGAGAGTGAGAAGATTAGGTAGGATAATAGCAGATGATAGAGGGGCAGTGCAAATTATAGAGGCATCACTCGTATTCCCAATTGTATTCCTTGTTGTGGGCTTTTTAATATATTTGGGGAGCTATATATTGCAAAGGATATCAATGTATAACCATGCTCAAAAGATAGCAGTAATAACTAGCAGGGAATTATCATTCCCCGGCTATGAAGTATTGGGTGCAGAAAAGTCCTCCAATGCTGATTTCAATTGGGTTAAAGGGAAAAAGCCTAATAAGGCTCAAATCGAAAAAGATAAGAAAAAGCCATCGGACGAATATAATATGCAAGTATTAGATGTTATTGTGAGTGAAATGACTAAACTCCTAGGAGATGCAAATGATGAGAATCCCAGCACACCATGTCTTTCATCTATAAAAGAAATGAGAAATGATGACTTAAAAGACTATCAATATATATTGAAATCAAATAAGTATGTTGATAGCTACTACAACTCTGTAACTACTTGTATGGGCAAATTCAACAAAAATTTAACGAAATTAACTGATGAAGAAAATATTGAGGAGTATAAACCTTATGGGGAATACTACGACAAAAAGTATGAAGAGATC
>JAAZLM010000280.1 GCA_012799315.1 Clostridiales bacterium
ACAACAATATATGTTGATGTGCTGATCCTTGTAAATATATATGTAAATTACTTCCTTATAAAAACAACAAATGTTTTTATGCACCGTGATGTTAAGAATGTTAGATGCGTACTTGGTGCTTTCATCGGCAGTCTGTTTTCACTTACCATATTAGCACCATCAATGGGAATGATTCAAACATTACTTATTAAGCTCATTGCAGCATTCACAATAATTCTAGTTACATATGGGTATCCCAATACCCGCACTTATTTGAAGATAGCTTTAGTTTTCTTTGTAATTAATTTTGTTTTTGCAGGTGTGATGCTTGGTCTATGGTGGCTAGTATACCCCGTAAATATGTATTACAAAAATGGCAGCGTCTATTTCGATATATCGTTTATTACACTTGCTTTGTCTACAATTGCTGCATATTTTATAGTAAAGGCAATACGTTATGCCCTCGATTGTCGTGCAGGACTTGATAGACGAGTGACAGTCGGAATTGATTTTTGCAAGAATAAGGTTGAGGTTGACGGATTTGTCGATAGTGGGAATACGTTAATGGATACTTTCTCCGGTATGCCCGTCATAATATGCGATTACGGGAGAATTGAGAGCATACTCCCTAATCAATATCGGGATGTTTTAGCTGATGGGAAATACCAAAACATTGAGGAATTAATTGCAACTCAGGATTCGTTATCGGGTATTCGTCTTTTGCCTTTCAGCACAATTAATTCTAGTGGTATCATACCCGCTTTTAAGGCGGATAATATTTACATAAAAGGGGAGGGAATGAGAGCAAAGCCGGTAAAAGCATTAATTGGCATTAGCAACAACAGTCTTAAGGGGGAAGATTATGGGGCGATACTAAGTCCAAAATTACTAATTTAATGAAAGGATTTAAGCAGATGAAAGGTTTATTCACAAAGGTACGCACAAGAATAAGGTTATATATGATAAAACTTCGCCTTCGTGGTGATAAGGATGTTATTTTCTATATAAATGGATCGCAGACATTGCCCGCACCATTATCTAAAGAGGAAGAGCAAGAAGCATTCAGGGAATTAGAAATCGACAGGAGTCTATCGAGGGATAAATTGATAGTACATAATTTAAGATTAGTTGTATATATAGCAAAAAAGTTTGAATCCACCGGGATAGGAATAGAAGATCTAGTTTCAATAGGATCAATGGGCCTTATTAAGGCGGTAAATACATTCCGACCTAGTAAAAACATTAAGCTTGCCACTTATGCAAGTAGATGTATCGAAAATGAAATTCTAATGTTCCTTCGTAAATCAAGTCAATATAAAAATGAAATCTCATTAGATGAGCCACTGAATACGGATTGGGACGGTAATGAGCTACTCCTTTCTGACGTATTAGGGACAGATGGCGATTGCGTTAATAGAAATATTGAAAGTGAAGTTGAAAAAAGCATTTTAAGATCGGCGGTCGATCGCCTTGATGAACGTGAAAGGGATATAATGCAAATGAGATTCGGACTGCGTGATGGAAAGGAGCGAACACAAAAGGAGGTTGCCGACACAATTGGCATCTCACAATCGTATATTTCAAGATTAGAAAAAAGAATTATTAAAGGCTTGAAAGCAGACTTAGAGAAGATTATTTAATGGTTTTGGATAAAGTTACAAATTGCATAACAGTATAAAAAAATCACTCCCGCCAATACTGAAATTAGAGTATTATCGGGAGTGATTTTCATGAGTTATAATAAAGTTGAGATAAGCGGTATTTCCACATCGAATTTAGTAGTACTAAAAGAATCGGAAAAAATGGAGCTTCTAAAAAAAATGAAGGAGGGCGACGAATCGGCAAGGGATGAGCTAATAAACGGCAATTTACGACTTGTTTTGAGTGTAATTCAGCGTTTCATGGGCAGAGGGGAGAATCCTGATGACTTATTTCAAGTTGGCTGTATAGGTTTGATGAAGTCAATTGATAATTTTGATACATCGCACAATGTTCGCTTTTCGACCTATGCCGTGCCAATGATTTCTGGTGAGTTAAGGCGTTATCTTAGGGACAATAATCCCATTCGTGTTAGCCGATCGTTGCGTGATTTAGCATATAAAGCAATGCAAGCAAAGGAGAAGTTGACGAACGATAATTTAAGAGAGCCAACAATAGAAGAAATAGCTAGAGAGATTGGCTTTACTAAGGAAGAAGTCGTCGTTGCACTTGAATCAATTAGCGATCCAATTTCATTGCATGAACCAGTTTATTCCGATGCCGGCGATACAATTTATGTCATGGATCAAGTGGGCGATAAGAATGATGATAATAATTGGTTGGATGAGATTGCGCTCAAAGAAGCAATAGGCAGACTTGGTAAGAGGGAGAAGAAAATCCTTCATTTAAGATTTTTCAAAGGAAGAACACAAGTTGAAGTTGCTCAGGAGATCGGCATTAGTCAGGCGCAAGTGTCCCGCCTTGAAAAAGGTGCCCTAACACGGATTAAAAAGCATATATAATCTGTCGCCTATCAATAAAATATAGTGCTGCATCTATCTAAAATACCATTGATATATGCAATGACAACACCATAATTAGTAATAGGGATTCCCGCATTCTCACATATATTCAACCTTGTCAATATAGCCATTTGATTTATCATACAACCGCCACAGTGAATAACAAGATCATATTCCGATAAATTTTCGGGGAAGTCATGGGATACAGCATATCTATATTCAAAATCCTTACCGGTGAATGACTTGAGCCAATGGGGGATTTTCTCACGGCCAATATCTTCGTGGGTTACATTATGAGTGCAAGCCTCCGCCATTAGGATTTTCGCACCATTTGGCAAATTGTCAATTGCCCTTGCTCCATTGATGAATGTGCGTATTCCGCCGTTCTTATTGGCAAGCAGCATTGAAAAAGACGTGAGCGGTATTTGCTGCGGAACAAGGCGATCTACCGACTTGAATATTTGTGAGTCAGTAACAACAAGATCCACCTTAGGTAATTCCTTTAAAGCATCTTCAATTTGATTTTCTTTAACGATGGTGCATTTAATATTATTGTCAAGACAATCCCGAATTAACTGCACTTGCGGGAGTATTAGCCGTCCCTTCGGGGCGGCTATATCTATCGGTATAACAAGTAGAACTGTGCTATTTTCATCTAAAAGATTACCAATGATACTATCATTGGTATCCGTAATTTTTTCTAGTTCAACAATTATCGCCTCTTTGAGCGAATCAATTGTCTTATCGTCTTTTTTTGAGATGAATAGAGCATCTGGATATTTCTCTTTAAAGCTTAAGACAGTTTCTTTATCGACTAAATCACATTTATTAAAAAGAAGTAAAAAAGCTGATTTCTTTTTTTGAGAATCAAGACGAGCCACTTCATATGAATGCGCATCAAAGTCAGAAATATCCGCTACATAGAGCAGTAAATCCGCCCTAGAAACAATAGCATTCGTCTTTTCCATTCTCTTGACGCCAAGCTCCGTATCGTCACTGAGTCCGGCAGTGTCTATTATAGCAACTGGGCCATATGGGCTGAGCTCCATCGCTTTAGTAATTGGATCGGTAGTTGTGCCCTTCTTCTCAGATGTAATTGCTAATTCCTGCCCTAATAGCCGATTGAACAGGGTGGATTTACCGGAATTAGCATTGCCTATTAGGGCGATGTGTTTCCTATTTGCGATAGGGGTGGACTGCATATTATCACCTCAGTTTTAATTATACGAACAAATCCCGTTGACCTTCCCTTAGCTTCTCTAAATTGCCTTTTACAAGTTCTTTGACATTTTCATTATCTACATTATCAATGTGTTTTGCGATAATTTTATCGGTCTTTGATTTAAATGTATCATCACCATAATCAAGCGCATATTCCTGCAATGTCATTAAAGCATTGGGCAAGCAGACATTCTTAATGTTTCCACTTTTGGCAAGCTGCATGAACCTATCGCCAGTTCTACCATTACGGTAGCAAGCAGTACAAAAGCTAGGTATAAAATCCTCGTCCATTAGCCATGAAATAATGTCCTGAGCGCCCCTATCATCTGCTAATTTAAACTGTGAACCACCATGTTCCCTAGCTTGATATCCGCCAACTTCAACAGATGAACCTGCGCTAATTTGTGAAATACCTATTTTAATAAGTTTTTTGCGCAGATCTATGTTTTCTCTTGTTGAAATAATCATCCCTGTGAATGGAACGGCAATTCGGATAATCGCCACGATTTTGAGGAATTCATCATCGGATAAGATATGAGGATAATCGCTTGTATCCATTCCGTCTGCCTTACATAAACGAGGGGAAGAAATTGTATGGAATCCTACTCCGAATTCCTTCTCTAAATGCTCATTATGCAGCATCAATCCCAGAACTTCGTAACTTGCATCATATAGGCCGAAAAGCACACCGCCACCAACATCGTCGATGCCACCCTCCATAGCACGATCCATTGCTGTTAGGTGATATTCATAATTGCTTTTCGGGCCGGCGATATGTACCTTTTCATAAGTCGGTCTATGATATGTTTCTTGAAATAAGATGTAAGTGCCTATGTCGGCGGCTTTGAGCCTTCTATAATTTTCTACGGTAGTCGCCGCAATATTAACGTTAATTCTCCTTATCTCGCCATCTTCATTCATATCATAGATGGTTTTCATGCTATCTAGGATATAATCAATATCACAATTTACCGGATCCTCGCCCGCCTCAAGCGCAATGCGCTTATGCCCCATCTTTTCAAGGAGTTTTACTTCTTGTTTAATCTCCTCCATTGTGAGACGACGACGGTCAAAGTCATTATCACAGCGGAATCCGCAGTAACTACACTTATTCACGCAATAATCACTGACATATAGCGGCGCAAACATGACAACCCTATCACCATAAATATGCTCCTTGATTTTGCCGGCTATCTTAAATATACGATCGATGTGTTCGGGCTTCTCAGTTGCTAGCAATGACGCTACCTCTAAATGCGTCAAGCCTTTGAATTGCTCAGCCCTATCTAAAATATCGTTAATTTCTGCGTCAGTTGTAGATTTAGCCTGTTCGAGGACTGAAAGAATATACTTTTCATCAATAAACATATTAATTTTCACCAACTTCCTTTTTTGATATTGCCGTCTTTACAATGACATTGTTGATATTGCCGATTCTACCAGTGAATGAATTGATCTCATCAAGGCTACCCACAACGACAATCGAAACTATGCCAATTTCACCATCTTCGAATGGTATTCCCATTCGCCCCCTGACGATATCAACATATTCTGAAACAACTTGATTAAACTCTTTTTGTGACGAATTCGGATCTTCTAATATGGCGCTAATTACTGCTATTCTCATCATTATGCTTTAATCCCTCCGTAGAATTCCAAACAAAAAATGCACCTGCATAAAAACAGGTGCATAAAATCAGTCTAATCCAAGGTTAGTGAATTTGATATTTTAGCAACCTGCCAAATTAGGGTGATGCCCTTTTTTGTAAGGAAGATTTATTTTTCATCAATATTAGTAAGATCACTCTATCCAATATTGGTTTGTTATAATATTAACACATTAATTTCCTGTTGTCAACTAGCTAACGAGCATGTTTTATTGATAAATAATCTATTGACTTTATATTAGTGCAGGTGTATACTGTACTTTAAATCTTAATGCTGATCGATAGCAAATGCAGAATAGCTTATGGTTTCAGTGTAATGGAGGTGTATTATTCGTGGAGATTG
Source organism: Clostridiales bacterium (assembly GCA_012799315.1). Taxonomy (GTDB): domain Bacteria; phylum Bacillota; class Clostridia; order Oscillospirales; family Ruminococcaceae; genus JAAZLM01. Next base: position 5,712 of record JAAZLM010000280.1, read on the forward strand.
TTGATATTATTATAGTTGTATCGACTGTGAGCATAGTTACAATTGCTCTTTTATTGCATAGAAGATATTTGAAAAAGAGCGGAAAAGATATTAAATCGGTCGGATGCGGATGTCATGCATGCGGTGTTGGACATGATCATGATGCACATGATAGTAGCTGCGACGATGGACATACGCATTAATATTAAACGATAATTTTATATTTTCGTGCTTGTTCTTGTCATACATTGAGCCAAAATGAACTATACTTATTATGTAATGGTTTATTGCATGGGGAGTGTGGCAAATGGTATACTGCTTTAGCGATTTAATGTGTAAAGAAGTAATTAATATAAAAACAGGCACTAAAATCGGCTATGTAGATGACCTAGAACTCACCTGTCCAGAAGCTAAAATTATATCTATAATTGTGTTCGGCAGGTCAAAGTTTTTCGGGATTTTCGGACGTGAACCCGATACGGTTATTAAATGGTGCGATATAGAGATTGTTGGAGAAGATACAATCCTTGTGTGCTTTGATGAGCCAAGGAAAAGGCATAAGAGAAGTGGTTTTTCAATGGAAACATTATTTACATAAAACCTAATCTCGAATATTGATGTAGAATTAAACCCCTTACTGAGGATCCGGTCTTCAGTAAGGGGTTTTTTCCATAATGCTTAATTAACGTCACACAATGTATTTTGATTAGCCTAAGAAAAAAATACTGCCTAATTGATAGATTATGAGTGCGGCCATATATGCAATAGCAAGATGGATTCCAATGCTGAAAACAAGCCAACGCTTACGCTTCAATTCTCTAGCCATTACAACAATTGCTGAAATACACGGCGGATAGAGGAGAGTGAACACCATGAAGGAATATGCTGATACTGGGCTAAGAGCACTGCCTAAAGCCATTGTCAATCCGCCGCCGAATGATGCTGTTAATCCGCCGACAATTGCCTCTTTCGCCGCTAGTCCTGAAAGCAAGGCGCCGCTGATACGCCAATCACCCAATCCAATTGGGACAAGTAGGGGAGATAACGCCATGCCAATTTGCCCTAGAATGCTGCTTGCACCATTGTTTACTTGCTCAAATGCAGGAGTGAGATTCTGCATTAACCACATCAAAACACCCATAGCTAGAATAATTGTTCCAGCCTTCATAATAAATCCTTCAAGCTTATGCCATGTGTGTCGAATTACATCTCTCATTTTCGGCATACGGTAGGGGACGAGTTCAAGCATGAGCGGAGGAGAATCCCCCTTAATAACAAATTTATGTAGTAGAGCCCCGTATATTATAGATATGAATATTCCTAGTATATATAAGCTAAATAGCACTAATGTACGGTGGCTCTTAAAGAAAATTTCTATAAACAGAAGATAGATTGGAATTTTCGCACTGCATGACATGAACGGAGTGATCAAAATTGCAATGCGCCGATTTTGTTCACCCTCCAATGTGCGTGTCGCCATTACCGCAGGTGTCGTGCAGCCGAATCCCATTAACATCGGTACTATTGCCTTGCCCGACAGCCCGATTTCCTTTAGCAGTCTATCGGTTATAAAGGCGATCCTAGCCATATAACCGCTATCCTCCAAGATCGACATTAATGTAAATAACATCACCATTTGCGGAGTGAAAGCAACAACTAATCCAACATTGGAGATTACCCCTTGCGTAATAAGTCTAGCAAACCAGTTCGTTGCACCGAGATTCATCAATATATCATGCGAGTAATTCGGCAGTGCAATGGTGAAAAACCTTTCAAGATATGAGCTAATAAGAGTGGGCACATATCCAAATGTTAATGCGAATATACCGAGCATTGCGAATATGAAAATAGGTATAGCAAGATAGCGATGTGTGAGTAATTTATCAAGCTGAAATATTGGTGGCAACTGCTTTTTTATTATATCTTTTGTCAGCTTGTCGATCAGCTTATATCTTGATATTATGACGAAGGCCCTGCCATCAAGGTTTTGCGAATTAGAATTAAAATCGGCTATTATCTGAAGTGATTCCTCTTTAACTTCCTGCGGCAGATCCAGTTCATTCAATATATGTGTTTCTCCTGACAACATTAGCGACATATATAAGTTGATTGGGTGATCCTTCGGCACGAACTCAGCAATGAGCCAATATAGCGAATCAATGGCGTTTTGCATAATGGGATCATATTCCAATGTGTTCGATGATAAATTTCTATGAGAATCCAGCTCCACTAATAATATATCTAAATTTGTTCCATAGCGTGCGCTTATAGGGATACAGACCACACCGAGCCGTGATCCTAAAGCAGCAGAATCTATATGACCGCCCATTGCCTCGACCTCATCAACCATGTTAACTACTACTATCATGGGAATGCCAAGCTCCATAAGCTGCAAAGTAAGATATAGACTACGCTCGATGCACGTTCCATCAATAATATTGAGTATCATATCGGGGGGGTCTTCAAGCAAATATCGCCTGGCTACAAGCTCCTCCTCAGAATAACAATCATCCCTGTTTAGAACACCGAGTGAATAAATGCCCGGCAAATCAATTAGACTATTATCGGAGTCACGGATCTTGCCAATCTTTTTCTCTACGGTAATGCCCGGCCAATTGCCAATATATTCACAGCTATTAGTCAATGCATTGAACAGAGTGCTCTTGCCTGAATTGGGATTACCCACTAAGGCTATTTCATAACTCATTAATTATCACATCCTTTTTTGCGGATGTATTTTTCAAGCACATAAATAAGAGATGCCTCCGAATGTCTTAATATAAGGGAATATCCCCTGAAATAAACCTGCAAAGGATCGCCGAGCGGGGCAATGCGTACAACTGCAATTTTCGTACCTGGAATTAACCCCATTTCAAAAAGGCGATTCCTTGCCTTTTTCTCATTGAGGATAGAGGTTATAATGCCAATTTTTCCGATAGGCAACTCAGTGAGCGATGAATCTTCACCATTAATAGGCAACAAAAACCCTCCTTGAAATATACATGCTTTAAAACATACATATGATTCAAGGAGGGCGTTTATTCTACATAATAATTATTATAGGACAATTATTTATTCAGGCTCAAATGCTTCAAATATGAATTGATAAATCCATCAATTTCGCCATCCATTACCGCATTAATATTGCCAATTTCATGGCCAGTACGATGATCTTTTACAAGTGTATAGGGCATGAATACATACGATCGGATTTGTGCCCCCCATGCGATCTCTTTTTGTTCGCCCTTAATATCTTCTATTCTATCTAGATTCTCCCGTTCTTTAATTTCTGCTAGTTTCGAAATGAGCGTTTTCATGGCGACTTCACGATTCTGATGTTGGCTCCTTTCATTTTGGCAAGATACCACAACACCGGTCGGCAAATGCGTTATCCTTACAGCTGAATCCGTCATGTTAACATGTTGTCCGCCAGCCCCACCAGCACGGTAGGTATCAATACGTAAATCTTCACTATTAATTTGCATATCTACATCTTCGCCGATTTCAGGTATTACTTCAATGGCGGCGAATGATGTGTGCC
>JAAZLM010000281.1 GCA_012799315.1 Clostridiales bacterium
GCGGGCAAATTCAACATTGCTCACTGATATAAAAATGCCATTTAATCGGGAAAAAGCTCTAATAACGCATCCCGCACAATCTCCCTTTCATCAAAATGAATGTGTAAGTCATCTTCTAATATCAAATAATCCTCGTGCCCCTTACCCGCTAGAACGATAACATCGCCATCTCTAGCAATTCTTAGCGAATGGTATATCGCCTCTTTCCTATCGACGACTATATCGTGGGGTATATCTATATCTTTAATTCCAGTTAGAATATCCTCTATTATCGCTTGTGGATCTTCATCACGTGGATTATCCGATGTTATAATAAGGTGATCAGCATTGAGTGCTGCCGCCCTGCCCATTTGTGGGCGCTTAGTTCTATCTCTGTTCCCGCCGCATCCGAATAAGCATATCACTCTGCCCCGTGCGTATTCTCTGACACTCGGCAGAATATTCTCTAGCCCGTCGGGAGTATGTGCATAATCGCATATCACCGTGAAATCCCTACCCGTCGGGATGACTTCACTCCTGCCTTTTACACCTTTGCAAGTTGCAATAGCATCAATGATCTTCCTGATTGGCATGCCGATTTTATAGCAAATTGCCGCCGCCAATAGCGTATTGGCAACATTATACTCGCCAAGTAGGCTGAATCGAACGGGATAGGACTTCTCTTCAAAGCAAATCCAATATGATCCGCCATCCGACGATATTTTTATATTATCACCAATGAAATCAATCTCGCCGGAACTTTCTCCATTGGCGCTTGCATTAAGACCGTATTTCTCATTCGTGCTAAAGCTAAATGTTCTGATTCCATCATCTTTGAGCAATCGCCTTCCTGCATCGTCGTCGAAATTGACGATAGTAAAGTCCGATATATCGCATAGCATTCTTTTAGCTAAGAAGTAGTTCTCCATATTGCCGTGGTAGTCTAAATGATCTTGAGTAAAGTTAGTAAAGCCGCTTGCTATAAAATGCTCGCCATGCACTCTGCGTTGTTCTAGTGCTTGTGATGATGGTTCCATAACTGCATATTCGCAGCCATTTTCCACCATTTTTGCAAGTAGCATTTGCAATTCAAGTGGCTCGGGCGTGCCATTAACTGCTGGAATAATCTCATCACCAGTATCATGTTCAATCGTGCTGACCTGCCCGACTTTATAGCCACAATGCTCAAGAATATGCTTAATTATAGTTGTTGTAGTTGTTTTCCCATTCGTTCCCGTTACGCCGATTAACTTTAATTTGCTACCGGGTTTCCCATAGAAATTCGACGCTAGGATAGATAGTGCTTCACGGGTATTTTCTACTATAATCTGTCTATCAATCCCTAAATCACGCTCGACGACAACTGCTAATGCGCCCATTTTTATAGCTTCCTCCGCTTTTGTATGACCGTCAAAGCGCATCCCTTTAATGCACACGAATACACAACCATCAACCAACTCATTTGAGTTTGAAACGATGGCGGTAGCATTCCCATCCATGATAGACGGGTTATTATACTCTGATACGGTCTTTACACCTTTGAGCAGTGTTGAGAGCTTCATTAATACTACCTATGCCTTTCTATCTTAATTGCGCCATATTCATTTATATAAATTATTATCCAGTTTCATCATCTATTACAAATGTCACTTCTATAATCGTCCCCTTAGGTACTTTTTTACCTGCTTCTATTGTTTGCGATACTGCCCTTGCCTTTTCATTTTGGACAGCGCCGCCCGATAGCCTGATATTGAGCCCTTGATTTATTATTGCGGTATTTGCCTCCGACAATGACTTCCCAGTAACATCCGGCACTTCAGCCATAGAATCGTCGGAATCCTTTTCCGTATAGATAATCACCGTACCGTCCCTCGGTATCAATGTACCGCTCGATGGGAATTGTCTGATTACTTCATCGCCGTCGCCGATTATAATAGCATTGATGCCAACTGTTGTAAGTTTCGCCTCGGCATTCATTCTACCTTCACCAACGATATACGGGATCGCCACCTCTAGATCTGCCAATTCGTCCTGCGTATATTGTGGGTACATCCCTAGATAGGGTAATGCCTCTTTAAATACTGCCGATACGACCGGTGATGCTACCGCTCCACCATAGTATTGACCACCTTTTGGAGTATCAACCATTACAAGCATGATAATTTCCGGATCATCAGCTGGTGCGAATCCGCAAAATGAAGATACATAGTTGTTCTCATTCGTGATAATATCTTCGTCCTGCTTTTGCGATGTTCCACTTTTTCCACCGATATTATATCCCTTTATATATGCGTTGTTCCCCCGATTTGTAGATACTACATCTTCAAGAATGCCACGCATCGCAAGTGAAGTTTCCTTTGAAATTACTTGCCGTTTTATTTTCGGCTGGGACTCCATCATTACACGTCCCTCAGAATCAATAACTTTGTCGACAATATACGGTGTGACAAGGTTGCCACCATTCACAACTGCGGCGAATGCCGTTATCATCTGTATTGGAGTTATCTTATTACTTTGGCCAAAGGAGCAGCTCGCTAATTCGACCGGCCCCATTCTTGATTCTGGGACTGTTAGACTCCCCGATTCGCCGGGTAGGTCTATTCCCGTCTTTTCGGTAAAGCCATATGACCTAAAATACTTACTAAATACCGCCGCACCGAGTCTTTGACCAATTTCTATATGGGCGGGGTTGCATGATACTACTACCGCTTCGGTTAGATCGACACTTCCGTGACCCTGCGGCCTCCAACAACCGAATCTCTGCCCAGCGATGTTAATTGAACCGCTGCAAGAGAATCTATCGGATAGAGATACTTTATTCTCCTCAAGCGCCGAAGAAACAGTTACAACTTTAAATACCGATCCTGGATAATATAGCTCCGTTATGGCCTTATTCTTCCACTGCGCCTCACGGAGGATTGCGGTTTCTTGCGATAACATATCTTCATCGACGGATTCGTCTTCTTCTAATTTCTTTAAGTATGCCCGTTTAACTGGATCGTATATTGTGCCGGGATTATTGGGATCAAAGCTAGGTGTGGTAGCCATTGCTAGAATGGCGCCAGTGTTGACATCCATGATTATTCCACTTGCACGATCCCTTACCTTATGTAGCTCAACAGTATTCTCCAAATTCTTCTCAAGGAAATGCTGAAGAACACTATCAAGCGTTAGGATAACATCATTGCCACGCTTAGCATCATATACTTTTTCATATCTATATGGAACTTCATTACCACTTGCGTCACGAGCGGATACGCTCCTCCCCGGTACTCCCTTTAAGTAATCATCATAATATGCTTCTAGCCCGTACACACCGTCATTGTCATAGTTCGTGAATCCAATTACATTCGCCGCTAGAGCCTCATTAGGATAATATCGTTTCGTGCCTTCAGTCCTATAAATAGAGCGAATTTTGTTATCGACTGCAAATTGCATTACTTCATCGGCTTTATCCTTGGGCACTTCCCGCTTTATTTCCTCATACTGATTATTCTTTTCTATCTTCTTAAGTATCTTATCTTCCTTAACATCAAGAATTTGGCTTAGCCCGTCGGCGATCAATTCCCTTTTATCATTTTCATTCTTGCGAATGTCGGTAGGTGATATGAAAATAGTCCATACCGTTGCACTCTGTGCAAGAATCTTGCCATTCGCATCGATGATACTGCCACGATTAGCAGGTATTGGCATGCTATTAAGCTGCTGATTATTTGCTATATCACGGTAGAATCCACTATCGACAATTGAAATTCCTGCTAAATTATAAACTATGTAAATAGTAAAAATGGCCAATACGGCTGCAACAACCCTATTAAGCCTTCTTTTCATTTTTAAAGTCGGAGCTAATTTTACACTACTTTTTTGCACGGTAGCCTTTCGCTTTCCCCTACTCTGCGAATTCGGCTGACGATAATCGTTCCTGCTTTTTCTTGGCATTAGCTCGCCCCCAATCTACTAATTGCTAGATTTTTTATTTCTAGTTCTACAATATGTTTATTCTCTAAAATCCTAGATATTCCAACAAGTCCTTAGC
>JAAZLM010000282.1 GCA_012799315.1 Clostridiales bacterium
ATTATGGCAGTATCGTTGTCCATGTGTTTCATTCTAAAACTAGGGAATTTTATTCACTGGAACGATTATGGGCCGATGGTGAACAAATCAATATTGAAGAATTCCTAGATTAACATAAGAAATATAATTTGGAGGACATAAAATGAGTTATGATTTTTTAAAGATAGAGAAGAAATGGCAAGATTATTGGGAAGAAAATAAGACATTTGAATGTAAAAATGACTACACTAAGCCAAAGTTCTATGCCTTAGTTGAATTTCCATATCCATCGGGTCAGGGGCTGCATATTGGGCATCCACGCCCCTATACGGCGCTTGATATTGTAGCGAGAAAACGCAGAATGCAAGGCTACAATGTGCTATTCCCAATGGGTTGGGATGCATTTGGACTTCCCACAGAGAACTATGCTATTCAAAATAAGATCCATCCGGCGAAAGTAACAAAAGATAATGTTGAACATTTCAAGCGCCAACTAAAAAACATAGGATTGTCCTTCGATTGGTCTAGGGAAGTTAATACTACTGATCCAGCTTATTTTAAATGGACACAGTGGATCTTTATCCAGATGTTTAAAAAAGGACTTGCCTATAAAAAAGAGATGGCGGTTAACTGGTGCACATCCTGCAAGGTTGTCCTAGCTAATGAGGAAGTCATTGGCGGTGAATGTGAACGTTGCAGTGGTGAAGTTGTCCGCAAGGTGAAAAGTCAATGGATGCTTAAAATAACCGAATATGCAGAGAGATTGATTAACGATCTTGAAGAAGTGGATTATGCCGATAGAATCAAGGCATCCCAAATTAACTGGATCGGTCGCTCAACAGGTGCGGAGGTTGATTTCGATACCACGATTGGCTATAAGCTAAGTGTGTATACGACACGCCCAGATACGCTTTTTGGCGCCACTTACATGGTTATATCGCCTGAACACCCGCTCATTGATGAGTATTCCGACAAGCTTGAAAATGCAGATGAGATCTTCAAATATCGTGAAGATGCGATGAAGAAATCGGACTTTGAGAGAACGGAACTCAATAAAGGCAAGACAGGTGTAGAACTAAAAGGAATTAATGCAATTAATCCAGTAAATAACAAAGAGATACCGATCTATATTTCGGACTATGTTCTAATGTCGTATGGTACGGGCGCTATAATGGCGGTACCTGCGCATGATACACGTGACTATGAGTTTGCAAAGGCATTCGACCTACCGATTGTAGAAGTTGTTTCCGGCGGGGATATTAGTGAAGAAGCATTCATAGATTGCGATACGGGCATTATGGTCAACTCCGATTTCTTAAACGGATTAGCCGTTGAGCAGGCAAAAGAGAAGATTATAGATTGGCTAAAAGAAAATAAAAAAGGTGAACCTAAAGTAAATTACAAGCTCAGGGACTGGGTATTCTCACGACAACGCTATTGGGGAGAGCCAATTCCAATTGTTCATTGTGACAAATGCGGTTATGTGCCATTGGACGAGAAGGATTTACCACTCGAATTGCCCGATGTTGATTCTTATGAGCCAACAGATACGGGAGAATCGCCACTTGCAACGCTTGAAAGCTTCATCAATACAACTTGTCCAAAATGCGGTGGTGCTGCTAAACGTGAGACCGATACAATGCCGCAATGGGCTGGCTCATCATGGTACTTCCTGCGTTATACCGATCCGCATAATAGTGAGGAATTAGCTTCTAAAGAGGCATTGAAATACTGGATGCAGGTTGATTGGTATAATGGCGGAATGGAACACACTACACTGCACTTACTCTACTCGAGATTCTGGCACAAATTCCTTTACGATATCGGTGTTGTTGAAGATAAGGAGCCATATGCCCGTCGTACAAGTCACGGATTCATACTTGGTGAGAACGGGGAGAAGATGAGTAAATCCCGCGGCAATGTCATTAACCCCGATGATATAATTGGGGAATATGGCGCCGACACATTACGTCTATATGAAATGTTCATTGGTGATTTTGAGAAAACTGCTCCTTGGAGTACGGCGAGTGTTAAGGGCTGCAAGCGATTCCTAGAAAGAGTATGGGGATTGCAGGATATATTAATTGATGGTGAAACCTACCGTGAAGAGATCGAAACATCTATGCATAAGACTATCAAGAAAGTTGGCGAAGATGTTGAGGTGCTAAAGTTCAATACAGCAATTGCTGCATTAATGTCACTAATTAATGATATCTATGCAACAAAGGCAATTAATCAGGCTGAGCTTAGAACATTCCTATTGCTCCTATATCCATTCGCTCCTCACATTGCTGAAGAAATCTACGAAAGAAGCGGATTCAGCGGTATGGCGGATGAGCAAAGCTGGCCGGAATTTGACGAATCAAAATGCACTGAAAATACCATCGAAATAGCAATTCAGGTGAATGGCAGAGTGAGGAATAGAATTGTAGTAGCTGCTGATATTGATAAAGACAACGTTATCGACTTAGCGAAAAGCGATGAAAAGATAGCAAAAGAAATAGCTGGTAAAACTGTAATCAAGGAAATTTATGTTCCGGGTAAATTAGTAAATATTGTTGCTAAATAGCCTTTAAAATTTTATTTCCTTATTACTCTTGACATAGCTTGTGTGTTTATAGTATAATAATTATAGCAATATATATTGTAACCTCTGCCAAG
>JAAZLM010000283.1 GCA_012799315.1 Clostridiales bacterium
TTCCATGTGCTTTCATGTTTAATCCTCCATTATCTATATAATATAGTCTTTCTTAAAGAACATCACTTACATCGCTGATCTTACCCGCTATCGCACTTGCAGCTGCAATTGCTGGGCTTGCAAGATATACTTCCGACGTGGGGTGACCCATTCTTCCGACGAAATTCCTATTCGTTGTAGCTACTGCTCTTTCACCTGCTGCAAGGATTCCCATATGTCCGCCAAGACAAGGGCCGCAAGTAGGAGTTGATACTGCGCATCCTGCATCTAGGAATATATCGAATAGTCCTTCTTTCATCGCCTTGCGCCAAATTTTCTGCGTTGCTGGAATGATGAGCGCACGCACTCCTTTGGCGACTTTTTTCCCTTTAAGGACTTGTGCGGCAACTTGCAAATCGGAGTATCTACCATTAGTACACGATCCGATCACCACTTGATCGATTTTCACATCGCCAACTTCATCAATTGTTCTTGTGTTGTCGGGCAGATGTGGGAATGCAACTGTCGATTTAATAGTAGATAGGTCAATATCTATGACTCTTTCATATTCGGCATCTTCATCGGGGGAATATGTATTGTACTCACGATTTACCCTACCGTCAACATATTCCTTTGTAATTTCATCAAATTCAAAAATTCCATTCTTAGCGCCGGCTTCTATCGCCATATTGGCAATACATAGGCGGTCATCAATTGTTAAGCTCTTTAGCCCACTGCCACCGTATTCCATCGATTTATATAAAGCACCGTCAACACCTATCATGCCAATAATGTGGAGAATTACATCTTTACCGCTCACCCATTCACTGAGTTCCCCCGTTAGGTTGAATCGAATTGCGGGTGGCACCTTGAACCACGCTTCTCCAGTAGCCATTCCTGCCGCCATGTCGGTTGAACCGACACCGGTCGAAAAGGCATTAAGCGCTCCGTATGTGCAAGTATGGCTATCGGCACCTATAATTAATTCGCCCGGCCCGACTAGACCCTTTTCCGGTAAGAGGGCGTGCTCTACCCCCATATCGCCAACATCATAATAGTTCACGATATCCATCTCATCGGCGAAACTCCTGCATTTTGCACATTGTTCAGCCGCTTTAATATCTTTGTTCGGGGTGAAGTGATCCATTACTAGCGATATTTTATTCTTATCGAACACACCGCTAAAATCCGCTTTTCTAAATTCATCAATTGCTACTGGTGAAGTAATGTCATTACCAAGTACCATGTCAAGCTTTGCTTTAATTAGTTGCCCCGCCTTAACGGATTCTAGTCCGCTATGCGCAGCTAGAACTTTTTGTGTCATTGTCATTCCCATAATACAATTCTCCTTTATATCAATTTTAGTTTACCTTGACTTGCTCATTTTCCTTGAATAGCTTATATTCCATCGAATCCAACAGCGCCGTAACACTCGCACTTATGATATCTTCAGATGCTCCGACCGTTGTCCATGTTTCTTCGCCGTCGGTCGATTCAATTAGAACTCGTGTTGTTGCTGCAGTTGCCGCATTCGTATTCATCACACGCACCTTATAATCTATTAGACGTACCTTTTTTAAAGACGGATAGAATACTTCAAGCGCCTTACGCAGTGCTTTATCTATTGCGTTGACAGGGCCATGCCCCTCCGCCGCTGCTATCTCATAGTTCTCCCCAACACGAACTTTTATCAGCGCATTGGATGGCTTTGTATCGGCCTTTTCCAAGCGCTCGCCGATGATTTTATAGTGCTCGATCTCAAAGAAGGATTTAAACTTCTTTAGATGTTTTAGCACGATTAATTCAAAACTCGCCTCTGCCGCCTCAAATTGAAAACCCTTAAACTCAAGGTCTTTTAGCAAGTCGATTAACTCCTGAGTTTCTCTCGATTCTTTTGTTAGTGTCGGGTCGACTTGATTTAGCTTTGATAATATCGCCGTCCTGCCTGAAACCTCGGACAATAGGATATTCCTTGCGTTACCGACACTTTCGGGATCGATATGCTCAAATGACATTGACTTCTTACGTACACCGTCGACGTGCATTCCGCCCTTGTGTGCGAATGCACTTTTGCCAACATAGGGCATGCCATCAGCTATTGCCATATTTGCAATTTCAGCGATATATCTTGCCACCTTAGTCATTCGTGGCATACTCTCCTCAGGAACGCAGTCGTATCCTAGCTTAAGTTGCAGTCCTGCTATAATCGTCGACAGATTCGCATTCCCGCACCTTTCACCAACGCCAA
>JAAZLM010000033.1 GCA_012799315.1 Clostridiales bacterium
GCTCAATGATAAATTTGAAACAATAGCGATTAAGCGATACTTTGGCGATCATGCTTATAAGATGGCAGTCAATTCGTCTAAGTCGATGACTGGGCATTTACTAGGAGCGGCGGGCGGACTTGAGGCTATTATCACAATGCTATCAATTAAGAATCAAAAAGTGCACAGGACACTTGGATATAAAGTGCCCGATCCCGAATGTGATCTTGACTATGTAGTCGAGGGGAATCGTGACATGGAAATAAGGGCGGCAATTTCTAATTCATTAGGATTTGGCGGGCATAATGCTAGCCTTTGCTTTAAAAAGTATGAATAGGGAGGTATTAGGATGGGGAAGATAGACAATTCAGTAGAAACAATTTCCGAACTAATTGATTTAATGAATGATAAAGGTTTGGGCAAGCTTGAAGTTAAGGATGGTGACTTCTCAGTTAAGCTTGAATCACTCAATTCCTGCATATCTAATTCGCCTGCATCAACTGTATCGGTAACACAGGCGGCAGTTAGCACATCGGACAGTCGTGAAGCTACCGCCATTAGCGGCAATGTTATCACGTCGCCGATCGTGGGCACATTTTACGCAGCGCCAGCACCCGATCAACCGCCATTTGTTCAAAAGGGCGCATCTGTCAAAAGTGGTGATGTGGTATTCATTATCGAATCTATGAAATTAATGAACGAGATTCAGAGTGAATTTAGTGGAGTTGTAGCAGAAATATATGTGGAGAATGGCGAGGCAGTTGAATTTGGAACGCCGATTATGCGCATAGAATAACGGGATAATCCCCTAGATGAAAGGAATGACTTTTAAATGGGAGTTTTACTAAACAAGGAGCAAATTAAAGAGATAATTCCGCATAGGGATCCTTTTTTATTAATAGATGAAGTCCTAGAGCTTGAGCCCGGCAAACGTGTCGTAGCTAGGAAGTACCTAGCCGAAGATGAAGATTGGTTCAGGGGGCATTTCCCCGATACACCTGTTCAACCAGGAGTGCTCATTATAGAGATGCTTGCGCAAGCGGGCGCAGTATGTACATTATCACTACCGGAGAATAAGGGGAAAATTGCTTTTTTCGCCGGCATTGATAAAGCAAGATTCCGCAGAAAAGTCCTCCCCGGTGAAACATTAACATTAGAGGTAGAAATTATCAAAGTTAGGGGCCCGCTTGGAATCGGGAAAGCAACCGCATATGTCGATGGTCAGCGAGCAGTTACGGCGGAAATATCGTTTGCGTTGGGAGATTAGCCATGTATAAAAAGGTTTTAATCGCCAATCGTGGCGAAATTGCAGTTAGGATTATTAGGGCTTGTCGTGAGCTTGGAATAAAAACTGTCGCCGTATATTCGACAGCGGATTGTAATGCCCTGCATGCTAAAATTGCCGATGAGGCGGTTTGCATCGGGCCGGCAGCGACTAAGGACAGCTATCTTAATTCTAAGGCATTACTTGCAGTATGCGAGCAAACAGGCGCACAGGCAATTCACCCCGGATTTGGATTCCTATCCGAGAGCGCATCGTTTGCCCGCCTATGTGAGCAATGCGGTGTAGATTTTATTGGGCCATCCGCCGATACAATTGAGATGATGGGCGATAAATCACGTGCGAAGGAAACGATGAAGAGTGTCGGCGTTCCGGTAATACCGGGATCGGAAGGCATTGTAAGAGATGCTAGAGAGGGTAGGGAGATAGCGGAAAAAATCGGCTATCCCGTTATGGTGAAGGCATCTGCAGGTGGTGGCGGGCGGGGGATCCGTCTTGTTAATTGTGAGCAGGAGCTTGAATCGGCGCTACTTGCCGCCCAGCAGGAGGCATTGTCATATTTTAATGATGGCAGCGTATATATAGAGAAGTTCATAATTAATCCACGCCATGTTGAAGTGCAGATACTGGGCGATAAACACGGTAATGTCATTCATCTAGGCGAGCGGGATTGCTCATTGCAGCGCCGCAATCAGAAAGTTATAGAAGAATCGCCAAGCCCGATTATGAGTGAGGGGTTGCGCAGTAGAATGGGCGAGGCAGCCGTCAATGCGGCGAAGGCTTGCGGCTACTATAATGCCGGCACAATTGAATTCCTGGTCGATGAGAATGACAATTTCTATTTCATGGAGATGAATACTAGAATACAGGTCGAACATCCTATTACTGAAATGGTAACGGGTATAAATCTTGTTAATTGGCAGATAAAAATATCACACGGTGAAGAGTTAACTATCAAGCAAGAAGATGTTAAGTTGACAGGACACTCAATTGAGTGTAGAATAAATGCAGAAAATCCGAAATTCAACTTCCGCCCAGCGCCGGGCAAGATTGAGGCGCTCCACCTACCGGGTGGGCCGGGCGTGAGGATTGATAGTGCGGTATATCAGGGATATGTAATTACACCGCATTATGACTCCATGATAGCAAAATTAATCGTATATGCCCCGACAAGAGCCGAGGCAATCATGAAGATGAAATGGGCGCTTGCTGAATTTTTAGTTGATGGAATTGATACGAATATCGACTTCCAGCTAAATATTATCAAGGATCCATGCTTTGAATCGGGCGAATATGATATAGGATTTTTAGGTCGCAATGATTTCACGGGGAATTAATGCGACACCCATACATAGGCGGTTAAGTGCAGAGCAAAGGAGGAAGGCCGATGTTAGAGGATTTATTTAAGATTGTAAAGACAAGACTGAACGATGATGAAGCAAAAGCAGATAATAAGGTAGATATTGAAATCCCCGAAGGACTTCTATTCAAATGCCCACGTTGCAATTTTGTTCTATTTGTTGAGGAATTCGATAAATATCATAGAGTATGTCCGGAGTGCAATTATCATTCAAGACTAACTGCTAAAGAAAGACTTGATATAACTATTGACAAGGGTAGCCTAATTGAATATGATAAGAACATGACTAGCAAGAATCCAATTGACTTCCCCGGATATGATAAGAAAATTGTCTCTATAATGAAAGATACAGGTCTTAATGATGCAATTATAACGGGGGAATGTACAATTAGAGGGTACAGGACTGTTATCGGCATCATGGATTCACGATTCATGATGGCATCAATGGGCAGCGTTGTCGGTGAGAAAATCGCACGAGCATTTGAAAGAGCGACGGAGAAAGAACTCCCGGTTATATTGTTTACGGCATCGGGCGGTGCAAGAATGCAGGAGGGGATCGTCTCCCTAATGCAAATGGCAAAAACGTCGGGAGCGGTAGCAAAGCATAGCGAGGCGGGCCTTTTATATATACCCGTGTTGACCGATCCGACTACTGGCGGAGTTACAGCATCATTTGCCTCATTAGGCGATATAATTCTTGCAGAGCCAAAGGTTCTAATCGGATTCGCCGGTAGACGTGTTATTGAGGGGACAATTCGTGAAAAACTGCCCGACGATTTCCAATCGGCGGAATTCCTACTTGAACACGGCTTTATAGATAGTATAGTCGAGCGCAAGAAAATGCGCAGGGCATTAGCATCATTGCTAAAACTACATTTAGCCCCTAATGAAAGGGTGGTAAAAAGATGAATGAGTTAACTGCATGGGAGCGACTGGAGATAATTCGTCATAAGAACCGCCCAACAGTGAGGGATTATATCCCGCTGATATTCGATATGTTTGTTGAAATGCACGGTGATAGATATTATGGCGATGATAATGCCATAATGGGTGGAATTGCAACATTGTCGGGGATGCCCGTTACAGTGCTTGCACAAGTCAAGGGTAGGAATTTCGAAGAAAACAGGAAGGCAAATTTCGCCATGCCCCATCCTGAAGGATACCGCAAGGCATTAAGACTTGCTAAACAGGCGGAGAAGTTCAACAGACCTGTAATTTGCTTCATAGATACGCCCGGCGCATTCTGTGGTATTGAGGCGGAAGAACGGGGACAGGGTGAAGCAATTGCGAAAAACCTATTTGAATTTATGCAGCTAAAGACACCGATAATTTCCGTCGTACTTGGTGAGGGCGGGAGCGGTGGCGCATTAGCGCTTGGCGTGTGCGATGAACTCGCAATGCTAGAAAACGCACTATATTCCGTTATATCGCCAAGAGGATTCGCAAGTATTCTGTGGAAAGATGCCTCCCGTGAAAAAGAGGCAAGCCAAATAATGCGAATAACGGCTGAAGATCTGCTGAAATTAGAGGTGGCTGAGAAGATTATTCCCGAATCCGTCGGCGGTGCACATACGAATCCCCAATTCGTTGCGGAAAATATAACCGAATATTTGCTAGATGCAACGCAAAGAATTGGAAGAAAAGATATTGATTTAATGCTAAGTAACCGTTATAATAAGTTCAGGAAAATCGGGGAGTATCAGGAATAGGTGGACTTTACCAGATTATATTGGCGATAATCGCCTTATAATAAATCAAAAGCATAATTGACAGGAGGTAAGTGAAATGATTTTTGAAAAAGTGA
>JAAZLM010000284.1 GCA_012799315.1 Clostridiales bacterium
ACTGCGTGTGTTTCCTCGACATTCTCAATCAGCTTAGAAAAAATCTCTTTAAACGGCTGTGCCCCGCCTTTATTCTCTACGGATTCATTCCCGCCTAATTGAGCATTATTTATTGGGGTTATCCCCGTCATTGGTACAATGAACATCTATATTCTCCTCCGATTATCCTTTATTTACTTCCCAATTTGGAGTGCTTTTACCGCCATTGATTTTACCGCATTAACGACCGTGATATTCGCATCATATGACCTTGTCGCCGCCATTAAATCGATTTGCTCCTTGGCGGTATCGACATTCGGCATATATACATAGCCATTTTCATCGGCATCTACATGGGTCGGATCGTATACCGGCCTTAGCGGTGTATCATCTTCTACGACCCGCTCAACTACTACTCCTGATAGCGCCATCTTCTTCCTACTTGCGATCTTTTCAGATAGCACATTTGAGAAGGCGCTCCGCTCAGCAAAGACAACTTGCTGGCGCCTATATGGCTCGCCCGATTCGGTTCTCGTCGTTTGCGAATTCGCAATATTCTGTGCAATTATATCCATGCGGAGCCTTTGCGCAGATAGGGCGGAGCCGCCTATATTAAGTGAATTCAAAAATGCCATTCCATTCTCCCCCTATTATAATTTCATCGCCGTTCTAAGTGCTGAGAATTGCCCCGTCATCTTCTCGATTAAAGTATCGTATTGGATTTGCGCTCTGGCAAGTTCCAATTGCTGCTGTTCAACATCAACATTATTCTCATCGAATCGCTGATTAGTCGTCTCATCAACAATAATATCGGTCTTTAAATGCAATTCCTTCTTGCCGCTTTTCGTTTTACTTGCATTCATCTTATCAACTAATACACCTGAGAATTTTACATGCTTTGCCTTATATCCCGGCGTGTCCGAATTCGCAAGATTCTGTGAAATTGTTTTCTGCCTGAGCCATAAAGCATCAAGTGCTTGATCAGTTATCCTAAAGCTTGTTGTATTGTATAATGCCATTTTGCTCTCCCCCTATTTATTACATAAAATGAATTTAAATCTTATCGTTCGTCATTTTTCGCACATTAGGTAAAAGAAAATTAACTGCTGCGAATCCCATCTCCATTATCGTAATGTTATTGGAATTCCCTGTCAGAACACTCCCTTAATTGTAATTTTCTTCCGTCTGGTCGAAAAAAGCGCCTAAAAGATTCTAATCCTTTAGACGCTTCAGTAGTTAAATGAATATATACTAATCTATGTTGCTATCCTTGCAGCATAGTTTCTATCTTATGTATGTCTTGTTGTGAATTGACAACGTCACGAATCATATAAGTCACAATAACGTGCCTGATATTATGTTACTGCCATTATACATTACCTACATACTATAAGTCAATACATAATCATTAACTTTGTGAAATTCATACATCAATATATTTTGCTATTAGTGCATTTGCACAAACTTCTACTTAAAATAGACGTGCCTTTTATATATGTTTAGTCATGTTCCTATATTTGAATGCAATTGATACAAGTTTTCTTGTGACGATTTTGCGTTTCTCATCCTTAATCTGGTTAAGCTGCCGATATGAATTTTCATCAATTATTGGTGTATAATGTGTGCCAAGCTCGTCCATTACTTTTATAGAAATTTCCGCCTGACAAACATCGCAGGTGCAGCAATTAAACCTTGATAAAACCTCCGGCATTATCTCATATACTAATTCCGATATTACATTGACGGCAACGGGCTTTGGATCGTCATTTTGCTCATTCGCCGCCTTCGGCTGAATGCGTGAATGAATGACTTCTTCTTTGAATCCGTCGTTAATCATCGGATTAACATTATCACTTGAATTCGTTAGCAATTTAAGGACATGAGCCGTTTTGCTACTTTTCCTATTCCTCGACATTGCGCCCTCCTATTAATTCATCGACAAAAGCAATATAATCCTGCGTCGCACGAGCACGGGGAGCATATTCAATCAAAGTCATTGAATGTGCTGGTGCCTCCGCAACGGCGACACTCTGGCTAATCTTCGTATCGAAAACACGTGTTTCAAGTTGCCGTGCGATAATCTGCGTTAACTCCTCAACCTCTTTAGCTAGATTTGTCCGCCGGTTATATTTAGTTAGCAATATCCCCCGTAAATCAAGATGTGGATTATAGTATTTCTTCACTGCGAAAATCGTTTCCTTGAGCTGTGATATTCCCTGCAGGCTGAGTATTTCGGGGGTCATTGGTATTATCAATTCATCGGCGGCGGCATATGCATTTATTGTTAGGATGCTCAGCGCCGGCGGAGTATCTATAATGATGTAGTCATATTGATCCCTTATCTTGCCGATCTCCTCACGCAAGATATATTCCCTACCCACTTGAGTGAGTTCAAGCTCCGTTCCACTAAGAAGAATGTTCGATGCTATTATATCGCAGGTATCGACCTTTTGTATCGCTTGCTCGATAGATATATTCGACTTGAATATATCGTGAACAGTATAGCTATCCTCAATATCCGCACCAAGGCTGAAGCTAAAGTTCCCTTGCGGATCAAGATCCACGCCTAGGACTTTTGCACCGTCGATACTTAATTTACCGCATAGAGCGCAGGCAGTCGTCGTTTTACCGACGCCGCCCTTTTGATTTGTTATTGCGATCACTTTCGCCATATTTTTGCCCTCCACAAACAAATACACATTGCTTTGTTGTAATTTTTATCTACCGATTAGTTGGAGAAATTGCCCTTATCCCGATCATATACATGGAAATTACCCTTGCCGCCTTTTTTAACATGGTACATTGCATCGTCGGCCGCCATGAATAATTCGGGGATCGCCCTACCGTGATCGGGTGAAATTGCAATGCCGATACTACATGCTACATTGAAATACACTCCCGATTCGGATCGGAATCCAAGCTTTAGGCTCTCAATAATTCTGAGGGCGAATTCCTCGACATTTTCAACGCACTCGCTATTAGTGATGCAAACGACGAATTCATCACCACCGAATCTCCCGGCGAATCCCTTGCCCATGATTTTGCCCTTAATCGTATCAGCGACGAATTTAAGCACCTCATCACCGACTGCATGGCTGTAATTATCGTTAATATCCTTGAAGTCATCTAGATCTATGAATAGAATTGCTATGCTATGTTGATGCTTTTTCGCCGCATCTAGCTCAGCGCCTAGCTTCTTCTCGAATGATTCTCTATTATATAGCTGTGATAAATAATCGTACGTCGCCCGTTCGGATAGAATCAATTCCTTTCGTTTATCCGCATCAATATCGTGCAACACTCCAATTAGATGTGTCGGCTCGCCCGTCCAATCCGTTATACACATCGCTTTAAGAGATGTCCATATATAATCGCCCGATATTAGGTTGAAGCGATATTGCCCCTCAATGCCATTCTCATTCTGTATAGCTAATTGAATATCTTCATAGAAATTATCGAAATCGTCCTCATGTATGCATTCACTGAATGCTAGGATACCCCTCTCGTCGGCTAATTCCTTTGATATGGAGAATTTCTCAGATAAATTGTCGGATATATACATTCTCTGCGTTCTTGCATTCCAGTCAAAGAGCATACTATCCGATATGCCACTGATCACTTTGTGCCTTTCCTCACTGCGCACAACTTCATCAATTAGCATATTGAATTCATCGCCGATCTTGCTTATCTCGCTACCACGTTTAATATTAAAGCGTGCGCTCCTATCGCCCATTCTAATTCTCTTCATTATATCAATTAGCTTGTTGAATGGTTTCATTACCATAT
>JAAZLM010000034.1 GCA_012799315.1 Clostridiales bacterium
CCTCTTACTCATAGGTGTCTCCTCCTCGCCCATGTAATAATTCCAACTATAATTACTGCAGCGGGTAGAATCACAACGAAAATCCATGTCATTACATTTGCTTGCTCCGATGTTATTTCAAGTTTAGCACCGGAAAATGACTTCGGTATTACTTTTATACCTTCCTCTTTGCCGGATAGAGTGTTGAAGATACTTAGTATATAATCTGAATTATTTACACCCGACATCCCTAAAATAGCATCACTGAACATGCCAATACTACCGAATGCAAAAACATGGCTTTTTGCATTTGTGCCTGTATTGAGTAGAATCTTCCACGAATCGACAATGCTATCGAATTCGCCCATTGTTTTTGCATCCGACGGTGTCCAATCCTCATCAGCATCCGATGGACGAATCACTGAAGTATCATAGGATTTCATGAGTTTATCTATTGTGATAATGCCCTTTTCCTTAAACAATGTTGTGATCGGTCTGCAAACTGGCATTATGATAAGTGGCTCATTAATATCCATCTTATCGGTATAGTTATCCGATGAAAATTGATGAATATTATAGAACACGCTCATATATGATTTGCTTGTATCTGTTTCAGCTAAAATTCCATCCTCAATCTTGATTCCCCACGATTCAAGGAAGCTATCAAGTACGGGTAAATCCGGTTGTGTCGGTGATGCGATATATACTATATTCTTGCCGAATTCACCGTTGTTATCGAGGAATTCCTCTAGTTTCTTAATCTCATTTTGAGTATAGTCACTCTCCGGCCCTGCAATGATTACAAAGTCCGAATCGGCGCTGATCTGCTCCGTTAAGATGTTCTTTGTTTCAACATTATATGCATTCTTAGATAGTAACGTTTCAAACGCTGGGAGGCTCTGTTCATTCCTGCCCGTCAGCATCGTTACCGTTGTAGGATTCTTATCAGTTACGAACATTAGAGCCGATGTGATCTCCTGCTCGGCAATTGCCGATACCTCCGTCATATTGCCATAATCGTCGTATGTTATCTCGAATAAATCCGTCGAACCGATTAATTTATTGCGTTCTTTTGTTTCGACGATAACATCATATTCCCTTAAATCCTGCGTATACTTTTTTGCAAAATCGGGACTCGATATTAAATCGACGTATCTAACATTAATTTTATCCGTATATAGCGGATATTTTTTTATGATTTCATTCGCCTGTTGGAAATAAATACCACCCGAAGTGAAATCGTCCTCCGTCGCCAAAACCGTGATAGTAACCTCATCTTCGACGGTCTTGATATACTCGATTGTATCGCTGCCGATGTCGAATAGCTTCTCTGAAGTTAAGTCAACTTTAACAGGCAATCTATCTACAATTAGGATTGCCACGATATTAAAAACAACGACAGCTGCAATGAATATCACAGTGACTATTGTCGCCATGCTCCCATATTTGAAGCGGCGGTTATTTAGAATTTTCTTCAACATATCCTATCCCTCCTAGCTCCAACGTCTTTTTTCAAGGGCACGAATGGTGAGAAATAAAAACACAACTATGAAGCTTAGGAAAAATAATATACTAGCAAAGTTGAAAATTCCCACTGTGAATTCGTTGTACTTATCAAAAAAAGATATCTTATATACTATATTGCTTATAAAATTGATCGGTATTGCCCCCGCTATCATGTCAATTAGCATTAATAGCATCATAATGGCAAAGCTGCCCACAGCGGCGACAACTTGATTTTCCGTTAGCCCCGATATGAATAGCCCGACGGAAATTAATGCACCGCCAAGTAGCAATAACCCGACAACATTGCCAAAGAATACTGTCCATTCAATAGTAGCAAATGCCGATAGAACAACCGCGTACAAAAGCATTACCGATACACCTAGGGCAAAAATGAAAAATGCCGCAAGGAATTTACCCACGACTAGACCTGTTAGGCTAAGTGGCGCCGTGAGCAATGCTTGATCTGTTTTTTGCTTTTTATCCTCACTTAAAAGACGCATTGTCAGTATTGGAATGAGGAAAATCAGGATTGTGAACATCTGTGAAAAAACACTTGTGATGTTGACTGTTCCCGTTTGTAATGTCGTGCTATATAGAAAGAATCC
>JAAZLM010000285.1 GCA_012799315.1 Clostridiales bacterium
CAAGATGTATTTTTAAACCAAGCTAGAAGAGAACGGATTCCAGTTACGATTTATATCACGAATGGATTCCAGTTCAAAGGGATAGTTAAGGGATTTGACAATTATACTGTGATTCTTGATACTGATGGGAAGCAGAACCTTATCTACAAACATGCAATTTCCACAATTACTCCATTTAAATACATTTCAATTCTAGACAACGAAGAAAAAGAAATCTAAATATGAGCAGGTGAAAACGATGAACTCTCTAACGGTAAAAATCATTGGTTTTTTCCTATCTATTTTTATAATCATTAATGTTGCAAGTCAAATTTATCACAGCACATATGTACCGTATGAATTTGAAGTAGCTATCCCATATACCTTATCCGATAGCATCGAGTTCAAGGCGGCATTCATCAGGGAAGAAATACCGATCCTATATAGTGGGAAAGGTGTAATTAGCTATCCCTATGATGATGGTAGCAGAATAGGCACCGATGGCGTGGTAGCAAATGTATATAAAAATGATGAAGATGTTCTAAAGAGCCAAATCGTCAGGCAGAACAATGAAGAGATAGATCGACTTGAAAAGTCCCACGATAAGGGAACTACCGACGTAACACAATTAGATACTGTGAGCAAGCTCATTGATGAGAGATATATTAAGTTAATGAGAGAGCTAGAAACAGGTAATCTTGACGGCGCTAGTAAGGAGAAAAAGGAATTACTAATACTGCTCAATACTATGAATATCATCACGGGGAAAAACTCTGATTATAACGACAGAATTACTGCGCTGAAGTCCGATACGAAGAAACTGCTAAATCAAATCGAAAAAGATCCTGTTCCAATCACTACTGACAAGGCTGGGCATTTCGTTAGTTTTTGCGATGGATATGAGCATCTCAATGAAAAGAAAGCTAAAAAGCTCACTATCGACGAATTAAACGATATCATCAATAATACAGGTGGTTCAATAGATGATGATGCTATTGGTAAGATTGTTACAGATTATGAATTCCTTTTAATCGGTGCTATAAAAACAACTAACGATCAGGCATTTTTAATTGGAAAAGAGCTAGAGATGCAGATCGATTCAGTAGAAAATCCGACGAAAGTTATAGTGCAGGATATTAAGAAAATAGATGAAGATAATAGCATTATTATGCTACAGATTGACACGGTGCGAAAGGAATTCCTAAAGAATCGTATTGCGAATTGTGAGCTGTTTCTAGATACATATACCGGCATACGCATCCCTAAAGAGGCAATCCGCTTTTACGAGGAGGAAAAAGGAGTCTTTGTTCGAATTGGAAATAATATGGTATTTAAGCCGATTGACCCTATATATGAAGGCGAAAACTATGTCATATGTGCAAGAACAGGGGAAAAGGATAGCGTATTTGACTATGATGAATTGATAATTGAAGGAAAGGATTTATATGATAAAAAGCCAATCAAGTGATCAGTTTGAACATATTGAAGAGAACTTAAAGGAAATAATCTCCGCCGTTAATGAAGCAAAGATAAAGGCCGGTAGGGAAGATGAAGAAGTTCACATCATGGCAGTTACAAAAACTGTGCCAATCGACGCAGTGAATTTCGCTATACAAAATGGGATTAAGCTAATTGGGGAAAATCGTGTGCAAGAATATATGTCAAAATATGAGCATTACGATAAAGGGGCAAATGTACATTTTATAGGACACTTGCAAACGAACAAAATTAAATATATAATAGATAAGGTAAATATGATTGAATCCGTGAGCAGCGTAAAACTTGCTAATGAAATTAGCAAACGATGTGAGCGGATCAACAAGAAGATGGATGTTCTTGTTCAAATTAACTGCGATGAAGAAAGTAAGGGAGGAATACCATTCCCACAGGCAGAAGAATTTATAGAGGAGATTTCTGCACTTGATAATATTAAAGTCAGAGGACTAATGACAATTCCGCCCATTGACAATTCGGAAGAATATTTTCACAAAATGAGGCAGCTATATATTGACATTAGCTCAAAAAGATTAGATAATGTAAGTATGGATTTCTTATCAATGGGAATGTCGGGCGATTTTGAACAGGCTATTCTACATGGTTCTAATATTATCAGGATTGGTACAATGCTTTTCGGAGCTAGAAAATAGATGGAGGTTAAAACAATGAGCTTTATAGATAAAATCAAAGATATGGTTGGTGTCGGTGACGAATACGAAGAAGAGGAGATGGATATTGTAACTAGGGATCATAATCAAGTCGCATTCGATCGTGATGCCGATAGTGATTATCCTACTAAGAGCAATAAAGTTGTAAATATCCATGCTACTGCACAATTACAAGTAGTGCTTGTTAAACCTGAGAAATTTTTAACAGATGCAAGCACAATCGCCGATCATTTGAGCGATAAGCGCACAGTTATCCTCAATTGTGAATCCACTAATAAAGAGGAAGCAGGCAGACTAGTCGACTTTCTCGCTGGTGTAGCTTATGCAAATGATGGTAATATAAAGAGAATTTCAAACAACACATACATAATTACTCCTTATAATGTAAATATTTCGGGTGATTTTATTGGCGAACTAGAAAATAATGGAATGTTCTTTTAATGAGCTTTCGCAATACCTTTATAGCGCCAACAGAGGATGAAAAAATCTTTTTAGCACAAATTATTGATATGATTAAAATTACTCGCAATCGCAATGTAATGAAGTTTTCTTCCTTTTTAAATGAGAGGGAGGCTATTCTTGCGACCAATTGCCTCAATAGAGAAATGTGTAGCAATTTCACATTCTTTGGTGGATATGATGATGCAACTAGGAAAATACTCGGTATTTTCCCCGATTATATAAATGAGCATCGATCGTTATTCCCGATTGAGCCACTTACCTTCACTTATAAAAAAGAATACAATCTATCGCATAGGGACTTTTTAGGAGCATTAATGTCTTTGCAAGTAAAAAGAGATGTAATTGGCGATATTCTAGTTGGTGAAGGGCGAACTGTCGCTTTTGTTAAAGATTCTATTTCGCCACTGATTCTAAATGAAGTTTCCAAAATTGGGCGAATCGGGGTAAGTGTGGAGCGTGGCATCAGTTGTGATCTGCCTACCGATCAAAATTATGAAGAAATTGATGGCACTGTGTCTTCATTAAGACTTGATTGCGTTGTTAGCCTTGCGACACGATTAAGCAGGGGCAAAGCATCCAGCTTTATTAAATCGAGCGGCGTCATCTTAAATCACATTGACTGCTATGATTGTAGTAAATCTTTAATAGAGGGGGATGTTTTATCTATTAAAGGTTATGGTAAATATAAACTATCGTCGATAGGTGGCAATACTAAAAAAGGTCGGATACATATTTCAATTAAAAAATATAAATAGGAGTGAAGGTAATGAATTCGAGAGATATTGCATCGAAAAAATTTGATAAGGCGGCTATGTTTGGATAGAAAGCTGAAGAGGTTGATGACTTTCTCAGAAGTGTCTCATTTGAAATGGATAGGCTCACAAATGAGAAAATTGACCTAGAAAGAAAGTTAGAAATACTAGCTGATAAAATCCGTGAGTATCGTAGCGATGAAGATGCATTGAAAGATGCTTTACTTGGCGCCCAAAAACAAGGGAACGCCATCATTGCCGACGCTAAAAATACCGCACAGGAAGCTATCGATAGAGCGAATGCCAAAGCGGCATCTATATTGGAAGAGGCGGATATAAAATCAAGAGATATCATCGCATCGGCAGAAACACAGGTCGAGCGACTCAATATAACAATTAAGCAGGAAGAGGAAAAAAGTTTAAATACCTTGAACAGAATGAAATCTGAGGTATCGAGCTTTAAATCACAGCTTCTTGACTTATATAAGGCGCATTTAGATCTAATTACACAACTACCTGAAGAAGAAATTGAAGAAGACATATCGAATGAGATTGAAGAAATTGATAGCAATATCGACGAAGAAGAATTCGCTGAATTGGCCGAGCCAATCAATGTATCTCAGGAAGATGACGATATCGAAAAAGATATAGATACTACCATTGAAGATGCAAATGCTGAAGGTGCTGAACAGGACGACGATGCTGACGAAGACGATCTAATATTTGCAGAAGCTGAAAAGTCTATCGGCAAGGCATTTAATTTCGATGAAGAATCGCAAAAACAATGGGAGTCTGGAATAAACAATCCGCTATTTGTGCCACACGAAGACGATAAAACAGATAAATACACCGATAAGGGTTTCGGCGAATTACAGTTTGGAAATAACAATAAATAAGAACAATTAAGGAGAGAA
>JAAZLM010000286.1 GCA_012799315.1 Clostridiales bacterium
AATGAAATTAAAGACTACTTAACAGAAAATCAAACAGTGAAGGTGAAGGTTCTCGCTGTTACACCTGAAGGTAAAATTAGCCTATCTATTAAGCGGGCTGGGGAGGATAGAGAATCTTCTCAGCGACCTTCGCAACGACCGCCGAGACGTGATTTTAACTCACCTAGGAGAAATAGCGGTGGCTTTAATGCAAATAAAAACGAACCTGCTAGTTTTGAAGATATGATGAATAAGTTTAAGCAGAGTAGTGAGGAGAAAATGTCCGACTTGAAGCGAAGTGTTGATAACAAGCGTGGAAGAGGACGGGGCGGCTCTAGATAAGTTGCCAGAATATATGATTGCCCACGAGTCTAATTCGTGGGCATTAATTTTGATTTTAGGAGAAGTATATGATTATATATAATGCACGTATCCTCACTATGGAGGATGTAGATATTGAATGTGGGTATGTTCAAATCGAAGATGGCAAAATTACCGCTATCGGCGATATGGATAATGCGCCAAAGGTAACAAGCAGCGATATTAATGCTATGAATAATACACTGCTGCCCGGATTTATAGATGCGCATTGCCATTTGGGAATGTGGGAGGATTCAATCGGGTTCGAGGGTGATGACGGGAACGAAGAAAGTGATCCGTGCACCCCTCATATGCGTGCTTTAGATGCTATCAATCCTGCGGACAGGTGCTTTAATGAAGCACTTGAAGCTGGCATTACCACTGTTATGACAGGGCCCGGCAGTGCTAATCCCATTGGTGGGGCATGGGTGGCAATGAAGACTAGCGGCATTTGCATCGATGATATGGTGATGCTCTCCCCCTCTGCTATGAAATTTGCACTAGGAGAAAATCCCAAGTCGGTATATAATAGCAAGAATTTATCGCCCGTAACAAGGATGGCGACAGTTGCTATAATTCGTGAGAATCTAATAAAGGCTAAGAAATATCTTAAAGACACTGAAAATTATGAAAAAGATCCCGATGAATATGATGAGCCAGAATACGATATAAAGAGTGAGGCGCTCGTACCTGTATTAAAACGGGAATTACCTGCACACTTCCACTGTCATAGGAGTGACGATATCTTCACGGCAATTCGCCTATCGAAAGAATTTGATTTAGATTATGTTCTAATTCATGCGACAGAGGGGCATATGATATCCGACTCCCTAGGGCAGAATAATGTAAAGGCCATTGTTGGGCCATTGATATGCGATCGGTCTAAGCCCGAGCTAAAAGGTCTTGATTGTAAGAATGCGGCCGCTCTATATGATAAGGGAGTAGAATTCGCCATTTGCACCGATCACCCTGTTATTCCCGTGCAATATCTGCCTATTTCCGCCGGTATTGCCGTGCGTGGAGGGCTCGATTACGATGAGGCATTGCGTGCAATTACGATTAATCCTGCTCGTATTTGCAATATCGATAATCGTGTTGGTTCTATCGCTATCGGTAAAGATGCTGATCTACTGATTTTTGATACCGATCCCCTATCGCCGTATGCCATACCTAAGCTTGTAATGGTCGATGGTGAAATTGTTAGAAATGATATTGATTAAAAGCATTTAAAAAAGGGGTGGGATATTATGCGAAAAATTAATGTGGAACTTATTACAGACACTATCGCAAGATTATGCATTAAGGCGAATAACCGCCTGCCGGATAGCCTCGAATCCTGTATCAGGCAATGCGCCCAAGATGAAAAATCCGAAGTTGCAAAGTCCATTTTTGCAGATATGGAACGTAATATTGAGATTGCCGGAGATAATGGGATACCGATCTGTCAGGATACGGGAATGGCTGTTGTTTTTATTGAAGTTGGACAAGATGTCTGCTTAATCGGTGAGCCACTTGAAGATGCTATTAATAAAGGTGTTGCAAAAGGATATACACAGGGGTATTTGCGTTGTTCGATAGTGAGCGATCCGCTGCTGCGTGTTAATACGAACGATAACACGCCGGCGGTAATACATACTAGAATTGTCGGTGGCGATAAGGTCAAAATCACGGTTGCGCCCAAAGGATTCGGCAGTGAGAATATGAGCGCAATGCGAATGATGACGCCATCATCGAATGCTGAAGATATTGTGGATTATGTAGTTGACGTTGTGCGATGCGCAGGTAGCAATCCCTGCCCGCCGATTGTGGTCGGGGTTGGCATCGGCGGTGATTTTGAGCATTGTGCATATCTATCTAAGGTTGCATTATGCCGTGATGTCGCCGTTCGTCACGATGACGAATTCTACCGTGAATTAGAGGCAACAATGCTAGAGCGAATCAATTCTCTTGGCATTGGCGCACAAGGATTCGGCGGTGGCATAACTGCGCTTGCCGTTAATATTGAAACATTCCCGACACATATAGCAGGAT
>JAAZLM010000287.1 GCA_012799315.1 Clostridiales bacterium
CTAATGATAAAATCCTGCTCGGTATACCGAACTATGGTTATGATTGGACACTCCCCTTTGTTCGTGGTACCGCCGCACGTACAATATCAAATACTGAAGCAGTCAATCTAGCTAGGCAGGTCGGTGCTAGAATTCAATACGATACGCAAGCCCAGGCGCCATTCTTCAACTACTATGACAATCTAGGGCGGCAACATGTAGTGTGGTTTGAAGATGCTAGGAGTATTGAGGCTAAATTAAACCTTGTTGATAAATATAAACTCGGCGGCGTCAGTTACTGGACAATAATGAATTACTTCCCGCAAAATTGGCTCGTGCTAGGCTCAATGTATGAAATTAAGAAATTCCAATAATACTATGAAATAAAACAAGTCCAGTCTAAATTAGACTGGACTTGTTTTATTAATTTGCTTTGTTTTTATATACTTTAAACCATAACTTAAAAACTAATGCCAATAACGAGATAGTTACTAGAGCAAGTAGAATTTTAATTGCAATGACTTGTACTTTAATTGTAATTATAGTGAATGCTGCGATTAATCCACCGTAAAAAAGAGTCACAATAGCTAAGATAATTTTCCTAATAATAATATTGATATTTTTATTTGAGATTATTTCAAAACAACCGTCAAGTAGCAACATGAATAAGAATTCAAAAACTATCTCCATCAAAGAACCCCTTCACTTTTTATCTGAATATCAGCTTATTAAATATAGTTGTATTATTTTAGTTCTTCCATTATAGCATCGATAATCTCAGGATATTCCCAAGTTAGCGTATTTCTATTTAGTAGCCCGAAATTCTCGCCACTGCCAACGAATGCGCCATTATCCCACCAGATACATGGAATGCCTTTTTCCGTTGCTTGCTTAATGTAGTAACGCGCCCAAGCAACTCTAGCATTGAGATTGTACTTGTTCCTAGCACCGTATTCACCGATTATCACCGGTATATCCTTGCTAATGAAATGCTCGTCTAACAATGACATCAAATTATCAATATCCCTAGTATCGGCAACATTTTCCGCATCCCATTCAAGAACTTTCTCATCACTTAATGCGAATCTATACGGGGTGTATGCATGGACTGAAACGATAATCTTATCATCTTCCGGTAATGTGATGTCGTTTATCGCTACCCATTCCGATGATGCCGCGTATGTAGGCAGCATTAAATGCCTTTTAGGATTGTTACCGCCCGAATTCCGTATTGTTTCATAGAATACGTCGTTGAGTCTATTGACTACGTCCCTTGCCTCGGGATTCCCGCCATTCCATTCATCGGCAGTACCTTTTAGACGTGGCTCGTTCATTGCTTCAAAAATTAAATGTTCGTCATATCCCTCGAATCGCTCTGCGATCTGCTCCCATATCTTTATCAGAATTTCTTTCGCAGTGTCGAAATTTTCTTCCGAGGGGAAGTGCCATTCCTCATGATGGAGGTTAATTATAGCGAACATCTCCATATCAATTGCATAATCGGTAACTTCTTGTATTCTGTCCATCCACTCTTTATCTATTTCATAATTCGGCGCCTCACCAAAATGCCCATCCCATGTAATTGGTATACGCACAGTATTAAATCCTGCATCTTTTACAATCTGTATCATTTCCTTTGTTGTGGCAGGATTGCCCCAAGACGTTTCAGCATCAAGCCCTTTTGCTCCCGTGGCATCAAGGGTGTTACCAATGTTCCAGCCTGTTTTTATCTCTTTGATAAGTTCTATTGATGGTATATCCCTCATTGGTTTCATTACCTTATTCCCACTCCCTTTTCCGAATATGCTACATCCAGATAAGCTCAGTGTCGATAGAATTATCACGATCACCATTATTGATATATAAGTCCTCTTCATTTAAATCCCCTTTTCTTTTATTCTAGTTTTTATGGTTAAGTTACTTAAGTAAATGACATTATAAATTTAACATACATTTGCTTAAAATGCAAGCATCAATTCAATTAATAATTCCCGATGATAGGAATATTGCAGTATCACGGCGAAAATCAAATCGATATTTTAGAAAAGCATTCCAATGCTCAAAAATTCCCCCAGCGAATATATCCGGTGGGAGAATTATAATGTATTAGTGTAATATTTCGGGAAATATTGGCATAATAAGATTGTGCCTTATTTCTCCGCATTGTTGATGAGATGTATTCGCACCTCGCTATTTTGTATCAGATTAAGCAGCGATGTAACATACGGCTTATACTCCTCGGATAGGGAGGCATTCGTAATATGCAGGCTATCCCTATCTATAATCGTTTCGACACCCTTTGTTAGTATACCGGCGGCAGCAGCTTGAGCCTTTGCCTCGGCGGCGGACATCGCAGCTTGGGAACAGTTGCTCGCCATAGTTTCGGGTACGGTGAAGAAATTCCGATCATTTTTAGGATTGACGGAAAAGATAATTCTAAATGAGCGATATACGGATAGCATTAAGAAAGACGAAACTTCCTTAATTAAAGTTGGATTTTTGCTCTTTTGCAACAGCGAAAAGATAATGTTCAAAGAGTTTGAGATTAACTTTTTATTCAGCGTTGGGATGATTCCATGAGCATCAACACGTTCTTTCGCATCGGTGTCGTTCTCTGGTATATCTTCGATCATTAGGGTTAGTCCATCCGGCTCTGGAGAACGCCCTAGAAGATAATCGCAAGATACTCCATAGTAATCAGCAATTCTTACTAAAAAATCAAGACCGCACTCCCTTATTCCCTTCTCATAATGAGAAAGAAGCGCCTGGGATATGCCTAGTTCACTTGCGGCGAACTTCTGACTTATTCCACGCTCTTTACGAAGAAGAGA
>JAAZLM010000035.1 GCA_012799315.1 Clostridiales bacterium
GTTAGATTTCTTTCGAGCATATACGTGCATTTTAGCGTATTTATTAGGAGTATTTATGATTAGAAGCATGACAGGATACGGTAGGTATCAAGAAGTAATTGACGGTAGGGATGTATTGGTTGAAATTCGCTCCGTCAACCATAGATTTTATGAATTTTCGGCTCGTGTTCCAAGAGCATATGGATATCTTGAGGGGAACCTCAAATCAATGTTGGGCGGTAAAATTACAAGAGGAAAGGTAGAAGTCAATGTTTCTATCTTCAATGCCGATGGGAAAGAAGCATTGATCGAGGCGAACCAGTCAATAGCCGAGGGATATATAAATGCCTTGCGTTGTGTCAATAAGGAATTAGGGCTAGAAGACGATATAGCACTATCCCATATTATGCGGCTGCAAGATGTATTTATAGTAAAGAATGTAGTCGACGATGAGGAAGAAATTTGGGAATGTGTGCGTGCGGTCGCAGAAAATGCACTTGAGAGATTCCTCTATATGCGTGAAGTCGAGGGGGAAAGCCTTAAAGCGGATATATTATCACGTCTTAATGTAATTGGTGGCATCGTCACAACTATTAACGATCGTTCACCCGAACTATGCAAAGATTATCAGGAAAGATTATATGCAAAAATAACGGAACTCCTTGGGGCAACGAATGTCGACGAGCAAAGGATCCTGACCGAGGTGGCGATATTCGCTGAAAAGACCGCAGTAGATGAAGAAATTGTCAGACTAGAAAGTCATATCGAGCAATTTATCACAATTCTTGAATCGGGCGGCGCCGTCGGGAGGAAGCTTGATTTCCTAGTGCAGGAATTGAATCGTGAGATTAACACCATCGGCTCAAAGGCGCATGATATTGATATTACACGCATGGTCGTCGAGATAAAAAGCGAGATCGAGAAAATACGAGAACAGATTCAGAACATTGAATAGTGGGCGGACAATTCCGCAAATGGAGGAATATGATGAAGCTAATTAACATTGGTTTTGGCAATATGGTTTCGGCGAATCGCCTAATAGCAATTGTCAGCCCCGAATCCGCTCCGATTAAGAGAATAATTCAAGAGGTCAAGGAAAAAGGGATGCTCATTGACGCAACATACGGCAGGAGGACTAGAGCGGTTATTATAATGGATTCCGATCACGTCATTCTGTGCGCAGTGCAGCCGGAAACAATAGCAAGCAGGGTATATGGGGAGGATGAAGAACATGAAAAATAATGGCGTTTTAATTGTACTGTCGGCACCATCCGGATGTGGTAAGGGAACAATTCTCAGCACTGTCCTAGAACAGAATGATAATTTGTTCTATTCGATTTCCGCCACTACACGTGCCCCACGTGAGGGTGAGGA
This sequence comes from Clostridiales bacterium, assembly GCA_012799315.1. GTDB lineage: Bacteria > Bacillota > Clostridia > Oscillospirales > Ruminococcaceae > JAAZLM01. The sequence continues at coordinate 1,354 of JAAZLM010000035.1, forward strand.
AGATGGCAAGCATTATCACTTTGTATCGAAGGATGAGTTCATGCAGCTCATCGATCGTGATGAAGTTCTTGAATATACCACATATTGTGATAATTACTATGGCACTCCTAGAAAGGCGGTCGAGGAGCAACTTGCAAAAGGGCGTGACGTTATACTGGAAATTGAAGTTGACGGCGCTATGCAAATCAAAAATAGCTACCCTAATGCGGTTTTCGTCTTTATACTGCCCCCGTCTATCGCTGAATTAAAGCGCCGCCTTGGCAAAAGGGGAACGGAGAGCGAAGAAGTTATTGAAGGGCGATTAAAAGAAGCAGTCAATGAAATTGCAATGGCATATAAATACGATTATATTATAGTGAACGACGAATTGGAGAAAGCCATAAACACACTTAATTGTGTGATCGGCGGCGAAAAACAAACAGTTAGTCGAATGATAAATAAAATTGATGAGGTGTTAGATAATGCTTAGACCAGCAGTGTCACAAATTTTAACAAAGAATGAGAGCAGCTATTCATTCGTGGTAGCTGTTGCAAAAAGAGCAAGGGATCTGTCCGAGATTGCAACTGCGGATAGAGTTTTACTTGAGGAAAAGCCAGTTAAAACAGCATTGGAAGAATTTGCAGCAGGTAAGTTTAAAATTCGTGAAGACGTGTCGCTAAGGGAAAGCTCACTCAACGATTGCTAATTGCAATACTTATAATGTTAACTGATATATGATAACTTGATTAAAATCTGCCTGCTAAATGCATGGCGGATTTAAATGCCAAAATGAATGGAAGTGGTGTCGTGAAGATAGCTAAAATTGCAATAGATAAAGCATCATATGGATATGATATGCTTTATAGCTACACGATACCCGAAGATATAAAATCAAGCATCATATGTGGTAGTAGGGTGCTTGTCCCATTTGGGAAGGGTAATAGAAAAAGAATAGGGATCGTCCTAGCAATTGAAGATAATTCCGGCGAGATAAGCAGGATAAAGCCGATTTCATCCATTATGCCGAATGATGTTCCGCTCAGTGAAGAAATGCTTGAGATAGTGCATTGGCTGAAGGATAATACACTGTGCACATATTTCGAGGCGGTAAAGACGATAATGCCATCGGGATTCGGTGTCAATATATCGCAAAAATATCGCACAACGCAGGATATATCAGGGATCGAGCTTGACGATGAGGAAAGGGCATTGACTGCATTTTTATCAAATGCAAATAGTCAGAAAGAGATCGATTCGCTACTTGATTATGAGGGCAATTCGCAGAAAGAACGAGTTGTCAAATCACTCATCGACAAAGGTGTTATTGAAGTAGTGCAGACTCTTAAAAGGAAAGTCGGGGACGAGGCTATTCAAATGGCACGCCTGAGCGAGAAATATCTGTCGGGCGAGAATTCATTCAAGCTAACCCCTAAGCAAAGGCAAGTTATAGATTGTCTACTGGGTGAGGAATCTGCCTCAATCAAGGAGATATGCTATATTTGTTCCGTGACACCTGTCGTTGTTAAAAATCTTGAGAAGGCGGGCGCTGTCGAGATATTCGAACAGGAAGTGCTCCGCACTCCCGAGGCAATGACGCAAAAGAATGAGAGCGTTGACGATATAGAATTGTCCGATGCCCAGAGCGATGTTTATGAAGGGATAGGAGAATTAATAGATGCGGGCAAGCCGCAGGTCGCCTTATTAAGAGGGGTGACGGGCAGCGGTAAAACGCAAGTTTATTTAAAACTAATTGACAAATGCTTAAAAGCGGGCAAGCAAGCTATAATGCTAATTCCGGAGATTTCTCTAACACCGCAGATGTTACATATATTCCAGAATTTATTCGGTGATTTAGTAGCAATCATGCATTCGGGATTATCACTTGGGCAAAGGGTCGACGAATATAAACGCATTAAAAGTGGAGAAGCTAGGATCGTTGTCGGCACGAGGAGTGCAGTATTTGCTCCGCTAGAGAATATAGGAATCATCATCATGGACGAGGAGGGCGAACATACCTATAAATCCGAGAGTTCGCCACGATACCATGCTAGAGAAGTTGCAAAATTGCGATGCGTCAAGCATAATGCGTTATTGCTATTAGGATCGGCAACACCGTCGATTGATAGCTATTACTTTGCTAGAACGGGTAGGTATAAATTATTTGAGCTAACCCAGAGATATGCCGATGCAGTTCTGCCACGTGTGTTCATGGTCGATATGCAGCAGGAATTGGCAAATGGCAATACGACGCAGTTAAGCTATCCACTAGTGCAGGAGATAGAAAAAAATCTTGAAAATGGCGAGCAAAGTATCCTCTTGCTTAATCGCCGAGGATATCATACCTATGTTGCTTGCATGACTTGTAAAGAGCCGCTCATATGTCCAAATTGCAATGTTGCGCTAACATTCCATAAAACGAATGGACGTGTAATTTGCCATTACTGCGGATATTCGCAGCAGCTTGAGCATAAATGTAAGGAATGTGGCAGCGAATATATGAAGTTAACTGGAGCGGGCACGCAACGTGTTGTTGATGAGTTGCGTGATATTTTCCCATCTATTCGCATTTTACGCATGGATGCCGATACAACGTATTCAAGATTCGCATATGAAAAGGGTTTTTCCGCCTTTGGTAGGGGAGAATATGATATAATGGTCGGCACGCAAATGATCGCTAAAGGGCTTGACTTCCCCAATGTGACATTAGTCGGAGTGCTCAGCGTTGATAAAGCGCTATATGCAGGGGATTTTCGCAGTTATGAGAGGACATTCTCACTTGTTACGCAAGTGGTAGGACGGGGTGGCAGGGGGGATATTCCAGCTAGAGCATATATACAGACTTTTTCCCCCGAACATTATGTTCTAACATTGGCGGCGATGCAAGATTTTGAATCGTTCTATGAGGACGAGGCAGCAATTAGAAAGGCACTATTATATCCGCCATTTTGCGATTTGTGCGTGATAGGATTTAGCTCACTTGTAGAAATACGAGCGGAGAATGCGGCGAATATCTTCACTCAAATGCTTGCAAAACGACTTCAGCAAGAGGGTGGACAGATGCCGATTAGGGCACTTGGCCCAGCTAAAGCCATTTTGGGGAAGCTTAACGGCAGATTCCGATACAGGATTATCATAAAATGTAAGAATACATCAGCATTTAGAAAGGTAATATCCGATGTAATGATAGAGGCAGGACGAAGCAAGGATTTCGCCAATGTGCATATTAATGTTGATCTCAATGGCGACATTGGGCTATAAGGTGAAAAAGCTAGCTTATTTTATTAGTAGATATAAAATGCAATATGGAATATGATAAATTAAAGGAGGTAATATTCATGGCATTAAGGGAAATAATAAGTGATAGCGACGAAATATTAAGAAAGAAAAGTAAGCCGGTCACTTCTTTTGATAAAAAGTTATGGGAATTACTAGACGACATGAAAGAAACAATGGTGAATGCGGACGGTCTTGGACTAGCAGCTCCACAGGTAGGGATTCTTCGTCGCATTGCAATTATCGATATGGAGGATGGCATCTTAGAGCTAATCAATCCCGAGATAATATCGCAAAAGGGTAAACAGTGTGAAACTGAGGGATGTTTGTCATTCCCGGGTCAATATGGTTATGTTGACCGCCCAATGATTGTAAAAGTTCGAGCGCAGGATAGAGATGGCAATTTCTTTGAAGTCGAGGGTAAGGAGCTATATGCACGGGCATTTGCTCATGAGATTGATCATCTTGATGGAATCTTATTCATTGATAAGGTAATTGAAATGGTAGACGTAGAAGGAAGGTAGTGATACCGATGAAAATTGTATATATGGGTACGCCGGAATTCGCATTACCTTGCCTTGCGTCATTGATAGAAAATCACGATGTTGCGGCAGTATTTTCCCAGCCGGATCGTCCACGTGGCAGGGGATATAAGCTAATGCCAACACCGGTGAAGAAGCTTGCTTTAGAACATGGGATAGATGTATTCCAGCCTACAAGCTTCAAATCGGGCGAAGATGCGGACAATGCATATGAGATTTTGACGAAGATCGCCCCCGATGTTATTGTAGTTGTTGCCTATGGTGCGATATTGCCTGAAAGAATACTGGAGATACCGAAATACGGTTGTATAAATGTTCATGCGTCGTTGCTGCCAAAATATCGAGGAGCGGCGCCGATACAGTGGAGCGTAATCAATGGCGAGAAAGAAACGGGCATCACAACAATGCATATGGCACGTGGTCTAGATACGGGCGATATGATACTCAAAAAGAAAACGCAAATCGGCGAGAACGAAACAGCTACGGAATTGCACGATAGATTATCGCAGATGAGTGCGCCGCTATTGCTTGAAACATTGGATCTAATCGAGCAGGGCAACGCACCAAGAGAGGCGCAGAACCATGACGAACATACTTATGCGCCGCAGCTGACGAAAGAAATGTCGCTCATCGACTTTTCAAAACCAGCGCAGGAAGTGCACAATCTCATTCGTGGTCTGTCCGAATGGCCATGCGCCCAAATCACTGTATGCGACAAGGTGATGAAAATATATAAATCCGAATTAGTCGAGGAGGAATTTCCCGATAGCCAGCCGGGCGAAATTGTAAATTGTGATAATTTCACGGTTGCGTGCGGAGATAAGAGGGCGGTTCGTGTAATGGAATTGCAAATCCGTGGATCGAGGCGAATGTGCACGCAAGCTTGCCTATGCGGGAATAAAATTAATCAAGGGGATATAATCTCCAATAAATAGACTGCTCAATCGAGCAAGGAGGACATAGTGTTATTTGATAATACCTATTTTATTTATGTAATACCAGCACTTATTATAACAATACTTGCACAAATTAATGTGAAATCTACATTCTCAAGATATAGCAAGGTTCGCAACAGCCGTGGCGTGACCGGGCAGGACGTTGCACGTCAAATCCTTGACGAGAACGGACTGTATAATGTGCGAATAGAACGTGTTCATGGATCACTGACCGATCATTATGATCCGAGTGCGAATGTTGTGAGATTGTCGGATTCCGTGCATGATAGCACATCGGTTGCGGCGATCGGGGTAGCAGCGCATGAAGTTGGCCATGCAATTCAGCATAGCACGGGCTATATCCCGATTAAAGTTCGTGCGGCGATTATACCGCTAACGCAGATAGGATCAATGCTTGCATTCCCTTTAGTATTAATCGGGCTATCTATGGCGAGTACATTTTTTGTAGATATTGGCATTTTGCTATTCGCTGCAGTAGTTCTTTTTCAGCTAGTGACATTGCCAGTAGAATTCAATGCGAGCTTTAGAGCGATGCGATCCTTAAACGATAGGGACATCCTTTATGGGGACGAACTCAAAGGATCGAGGAAAGTCCTAACTGCGGCGGCGCTGACATATGTGGGCGCACTTGCGGTATCTCTACTACAATTACTCAGATTAATAAGTTTGAAGAATAATAGGCGGTAAAACTCAAATCTTACGAATATAGAGGGACATATTATGGCTAGTATTCTTATTTCCGCTAACGGGATAGTGACTATTATTATTTTGATTGTGGCGTCTATTTCATCGTATATGTTAAGAAGAACATATAGAAAATATAATGCCATGAGGAATACCATGCGTATAAAGACGCAGGATATAGCACGTCAAATCCTTGATGAAAACGGATTAAGCCTAATTACTATCGAATGTGCGCCCAATATGGGGAAGAAGGCAGTATTCGATCCTGATAGGAATCTACTTCTAATGGGGCTCAATATATATTCGTGCGATTCAATAGCAGCTATCGCCATAACCGTGCGTGAAGTTGGCAGGATAATAAGATATTTTAATGATGGGCGCTCCTTCGACATAATTAAATTGTTTAATTGGCTATCGAAAACACTATATAGCGCATGGGTTTTTATTCTATATATTGTAGTGAGA
>JAAZLM010000036.1 GCA_012799315.1 Clostridiales bacterium
CCGCTAATACTGATTTAGGATTTACATTATCTTTATCGCACGAATGCTCAAATATATCTGAAATTAATGTTCCAATTGGCACAATTAAATTCAGCGGCTTATCAATGCAATCGCCATCAATTGTTAGCCGGCGTGTTATAAGCGGCATACCCGTCTTTAAGTATCTATATACTGTGCCAATTGTCGACACATTGAGCACAATAACATTCTTATCAATAGGATATTCATCTTCGTTTATTACCTTCCCCGTTATCGCATGAATTAGCATCTTTTCAGCGCCGAGTGGGTATGCAGTCTTTAATGCTCTAACCTCTATCCTATCATCATTTGAAATATCCCTTAAATGCCTAATCGCTTCAGGCTTGTTATTTTCAATGCCAATGATCGCTTTTGGGATGCCTAGCACATCTAGCAATACCTTTATCCCGCCGATTATATCCTCGCCATTCTCCACCATTTCACGATAGTCGGAGCTAATATATGGCTCACATTCGGCGCCATTAATCAGCAATGTTTCTACCGAACATTTACTTTTATCGAATGCAAACTTCGCATGAGTGGGGAATCCTGCTCCACCAAGCCCGACCGCACCGCTATCACGGATAGCACCGATCAATTCCTCACGGCTGATTCTACTTAAATCGCCCGTGAATGGCGGCTTCACACTATCGGCAATGGCATTCTTCCCGTCACTTTCTATCACGATCGCCCTGCACATTTCACCGGTGATGGGAACGAAATCGACAATTTCACGCACTGTGCCCGATATGCTTGCATGAACGGGGGCGGAGATCTTCTCATCGCTATCGGCTATTACTTGACCGATTTTTACCTCATCGCCGACCTTTACAATAATATCGCAATTACAACCTATATGCTGTGATGTGGGGATTGCTACTTTTTCAACACCGCTTATATTTGTTGACTCTACATTCTGCGCTCTCTTCAAATGCGGGAGCTTAATGTAATTGAGTTTCCTCATTAAATGTCACACCTTTCAAAAAAATAAATCTATATAAATGCATTACTTCGGTCTATATTCGCTGACACGCTTAATCGCTGGCATAACTGCACGGAGTGTTATCCCCGTCACGATACCAGCGCCGACACCCGATAAAAGAAGAATCGGGAAGTAATATAACGTATATGCCGATTTAGTCAGCCACGATGCTACAAGGAGTTGCCCAGTATTATGCGCCACCGCACCGGCAATGCTTATAATAAGATAGCTAATTTTACCCCTGCCCCCCCATAGAAGAAGGAGCATTATAAGCACGGAGAATGTGCCGCCCGCCAATGCTAGCATTGATGCAATTAATCCCCTTGTTAATAATGTGAAGAATGCCTTTAAGATAACTAATGCCGCCGTCGGCCTCACTCCCATAAAGAACAGGCAATACATTGTTACAATATTGGATAATCCCAATTTTACACCTGCGAATAGCTGTGTTGGAGTGATCATATTCTCGACCGTCGATAGCACTATTGCTAGTGCAAATAAAACTGCTGTTAATACTATTTTATATGTTAATTCCCTGCGTCTATGTTGAGAGTCCGGCATATTCCAATCCCTTTCAAAAATGCAATGCTTCAATAAAATCTATAATGCTACGATATTACAACATCTATGTCGCCATCACCCGACAATTCTACCACTGTGCGATTCGGTAGGCATACTGCCGATTGGCCCTTTTTACTGATAAAACCCACTCTAACGCAAATACGGTCATGGCAATCCGATTCTAAAATGCGGATCGCTCCATCTTTTATTTCGAATGCGATATTATCATATCCATCGATCCTAAATACCTCATCTTTAGCCGTGGAAAGGTCAATCGTTCTGCGTACTGATGAATCAATTGATATTGTCGCCGTTGTCGCCGCGGGCATTGCCCTTTGCCATAATAAGAACCCGATAGCGGCAAGTAAAATTAGTAATATTATTATAATGTCACTCTTCTTAAAAAATTTCGGTGAGGAGGTATCTTGCATGGTGTTTCTCATTGCAATTCTCCTAGTTTAAATCCTAAATCTTCACTCAATTCAAAATCATCTTTTAAACCGTCGCTAATATAGACATTATTGTCCTCGTCAACTGCTATTATACCATACTTGTCCATGTATTGGGATAGTGAATTCTTACCTTTTATAAATAATAAAGTCGATAGATAATCCGATTCTGCGCCATTGTCGGTAATGACAGTTACGGAAATTAAGTCCGTATTTGCCGGTCTGCCCGTCTGCGCATCGAATATATGGTGATATTTCTTCCCGTCAACCTCGAAAAATCTTTCATATCCGCCGGAGGTTGATATAAATTTACCGTTCTTGCCCGCCTTTAACTTGACAATGCCAAGGAATTGATTTTCACCGTGCGGGCTATTGATCGCTACATTGAATGGTGACTTGTCCGGCTTATCACCATATAGCAATATGCTCGAACCAAAGGAGGCAATTGCCGCCTTTAGTTTCTTCTCACCACTGTATAGCTCGTATAATTTATCACAGGCATATCCTTTTGCAATTCCGCCTAAATCAATCATCATATTCTCATCAAGGAGCATAACAGAATCGTTCTCTTGACTTAGCTCCAGACGATTAATATCGACAAGCGCCAATGCCGCATCTATATCTTCGTCTTTTGGGACTGTCGGCACTGTATCCTTGCCATTTATACCCCATAATCTTGTTACGGGCGCTATCGTTATATCGAATATTCCATTTGATTTCTCGCTCAATTCCTTACTCTGCTTAATTATCTCGAATGTGTCCTTTGATACACTCGTATATTCTTTACCAGCATTGCTATTTATCCTGTCAATCTCTGATCCGTCAACATACATTGAAAGCGATGTCGATAATCTCTCCATCAATTCGCTCCCTGCACTGCCATCACTACCATATAGCTTCTGCGTTGCCAATGTGTCCATCACGAAATCCTGAGTTGTTGCCCATTCGGTTTGATCCCTTTGCCTCAACGCATAAACAGCTATTATGATGCCAATTATAACAATTGGTATCAATATTATATAAACTTTTTTACTCATATACAACTTCTCTTTCTTTAAAATGCTTGTCTACCTAATAAGTATACAAAAATATGATAGCCCGTTTTTTAATCAAAGTCAATATATTTATTATAGTTATATAATTAACAAAGTTTATCAGCTTGAAAACCTTGATAAACTACGGTAGTTTCAATGTAAACCTCTTTCCTACGGGAATTATACTAATTAACAAAGTTTTTTATCCAACTTATGAAGTCCATGCTTGCGGAAGTTATAGCTTATATGGTATAATATTGTGATAGTAAAAATATAATGGAGGAATTTTCTTTGTCAATCAATCGTGATAATATTCGCAATTTTTGCATTATTGCTCATATAGACCACGGAAAGTCAACTCTTGCCGATCGGCTACTTGAAAAGACAAGTATCGCCCCACTACGCAATATGGAGAGTCAGCTGCTTGATAATATGGATATTGAGCGTGAACGTGGCATCACCATAAAGGCAAGGGCGGTTAGATTAACATATCTAGCTAATGACGGTGAGGAATATGTGCTCAATCTAATCGACACCCCCGGTCATGTCGATTTTAATTATGAAGTTTCCCGCTCCCTCGCCGCTTGTGAGGGCGCATTACTTGTTGTTGATGCGTCGCAAGGCATTGAGGCGCAGACTCTGGCGAACACATATCTCGCACTTGAACATGATCTTGAAATTCTGCCCGTCGTCAATAAGATCGATCTCCCCTCAGCACAGCCGGAAGTTGTTCTAGCTGAAATTGAAGAGGTGA
>JAAZLM010000037.1 GCA_012799315.1 Clostridiales bacterium
ATGAGAGGTGTCGATGCGATGAACGCATTCCGACCCGATGTAATCATCGCCCTTGGTGGAGGTTCCGCTATCGATGCTGCTAAAGGTATGTGGCTGTTCTATGAACATCCTGATACATCGTTCGATGGGCTCAAATTAAAGTTCATGGATATTCGTAAACGTGCATTCCAATTCCCTTCCCTTGGTTCTAAGGCACAGCTTGTTGCAATTCCAACAACATCGGGAACAGGTTCAGAAGTAACTGGATTCTCAGTTATTACCGATAAGAAAAATGGCAATATCAAATACCCTCTTGCCGACTATGAATTGACTCCCAATGTTGCAATAATTGACCCTCAGTTTGTTATGACGATGCCTAAGGCAATTACCGCCGATACAGGAATGGATGTCCTAACTCACGCAATTGAAGCTTATGTTTCCGTGCTTGCGTCCGACTATACTGATGGTCTTGCAATTAAGGCAATTGAACTCGTATTTGAATACCTGCCACGTGCTTATCATAATGGCACTACGGATACGGAGGCTCGTGAAAAGATGCATAATGCATCTGCCATAGCAGGAATGGCATTTACAAATGCCTTCCTTGGAATTAACCACTCATTGGCGCATAAAATTGGTGGCGAATTCGGCATATCACATGGTAGAGCGAATGCAATTCTATTACCCCATGTAATTAAATACAATTCACAAAAGCCAACTAAGTTCCAAATCTTCCCGAAATACGGTAGATTCATCGCTGATGAGAAGTATGCGAAAATTGCAAGCTATCTAGGATTGCCTGCATCGACAACGGAAGAAGGCGTCGATAGCTTAATCAAGGCAATAAGAGACTTGATGAAGGATCTTGAACTGCCGATGACATTTAAGGATTGTGGCATTATGGAATCACTCTACAATTCTAAGATAGATGTTCTATCTGACAGAGCGCTTGAGGATCAATGTACTACTGCGAATCCACGTGCTCCCCTTGTTACTGAATTAGCCGACCTATATCGCAAGGCTTATAACGGTAAATAAGTTTCCCCCATATTATAAATAGATAAATCCGCACAAGCAATATTGCTTGTGCGGATTGCTTTTACCCAGTTGGGAAATCTATATCCTTGTCTATTGCTTTTGGCTTGCCCTGTGTTGGTTTTTCTTCATCGTCATTTACATCATCATTCAGGGCATCGTCACCAGCTTCGCCACCTGCATCGTCTTTTACATCTTCATTTAAAGCATCATCGCTAAGGGTTTCATCATCTGCATTATCTTTATTTGCATCTACATCTGTTTCGGGCGGTGGCGTAGCGTCACCGGGTGAGGAATCCGCCATATTGCTATATTGTATCCCCCGATTATCAATGCGATAATCCGATTGATAGATTAAGTCGCTCACCGTCACAAATTCAAATCCATTTTCCTTTAGCTTATTTATTATCTCCGGCAGTGCCGCCATCGTATTCGGTCTATCATTATGGAATAGCAGGATATCGCCACCATTTTTTGTTCTTGAAACAATACGATTGATCATTTTATCTTTCTCAAGGTCTTTCCAGTCGATGCTATCGACATTCCATTGAATGAATTTATATCCCATACCCTCAACAGTAGTTACGACTTTATCGTTATATTCGCCATATGGCGCACGATAGAGAGTCGGCGCAACTCCTGTTACTTCCTCAATTTTTATGCCGCAATTCCTAGTATCTTCAATCAATTCATTAATACCGATCTTGCGTGGATGAGGATGTTTGTCAGAATGATTCTGAATTTCATGCCCTTCATCAAAGAATTTTTTGATATCTTCGGGGAATTTATCGACCCATTCGCCAGTAACGAAGAAAGTTGCCTTAACTCCGCCCTCCCTCAAAATCTCGATCAATTCATCAGTGTCGCTATTTCCCCATGCCGCATCGAATGTGATGCTGATTTTCTTATCATCTCTATTTACCGAATAGATGGGCACTTTCTTAGCACTTGCCCCCGTATTAACTGCAGATAGCACTGCATATATACCTATTGAAATTCCTGCAATTATCAACGTTGTGCATAACACTACTCTTAGTAGCCTACGCCTTGTCATAGTTAGTACATACATAATCATGCCGCCTTTACGATTTTATCCTTACTATATTGTATATGCCTGCACGGCTTGGACTAATTAGTAAAATAATAAAATATTGATGTTGACAAAGATAATAAGATAGGTTATAATAATATGGTGATAAAAAATCACGGCATTTTTTATTGGGAATTCATAATGCCGCTGTGGTGGAATAGGCAGACACAAGGGACTTAAAATCCCTCGGTCGAATAGACCGTACCGGTTCAAGTCCGGTCAGCGGCACCAACCAACCCTCCCTCAAACATGATGTTTGAGGGAGGGTTTTATTGGGTGAAAAGTTGATTTATCGGTTCAAATTGGTCGGAACCTATGTAATAGGTGTAATCATTGGCGTTCCTACTGCTAGACGGTAATCTCAGCGCATTCAAGAATCTTCTAGATTGTGAGTCGCTCATCGCTATAACACACTCTAGAAAAAAGGCTTGGAAAAGTATTATCAATACTCTTGACAATACTACACCTTTATGGTATATTATCAATAAAGACATTGGAGGTGTATTAAAATGATTAATGATAAAGATAAGATGAATAAATCTTCACCAGAGTGTCCAGCACCGCACAATCCTGAAATCGACAATCCTAATACTGAGGGTTGGTGCTCGCCTGAATTCCCTTCAGGATGTATTTTAGAAGAAGAAAAGAAAGAAGACGATTGTAATTAAAAGCATCGTCGGGCGACATTTCTCACTAAATTGAATTTACAATGGACACGGCATAGTCGATTAACGACTATGCCGTTTTTTGTTTTATTGCCGCCTCTAACTTCTCTTGCGCTTTTGCATATGGTAGGAAATGCGCAGTAGTGCTTTTTCCGTGAGGAATCTACCAAAGAATTTCGCTAATTTCATTTGTATGCCGGGTATGATGATTAATTTGCGTTTAAACATCTTATCTACCGCATACTTTGCAACATATTCACTGGATAGGCCTTTCACGCTGAATTTAACATCGGCGACTTCATCGAATTCCGTTCTCACAGGCCCAGGGCATAGAACACCGATATAGACGTTGCTCCGCGCTCTACGCATCTCTTCAAATACTGCCTCTGTCAATCTTGTCACATAGGACTTCGACGCATAATAGCTTGATAAAAGCGGCCCAGGTAGGAAGCTCGCCGATGAGGATACATTCAGAATATAGCCTGAATCCCTTTCTATGAAGTCTTTTAAAAAAAGCTTGGTTAATATATGGACTGCTCTTATATTCGTATCGATTAGTTCCATTTCCCTATTTATATCCGTTTCGTCGAAAGTGCCGAATATTCCAAATCCCGCATTGTTGATAACTATGTCTATCTTTTCATCTTTGACGGATTGATATAATTCAAATACGGCGTCTTGTTCCGAGAGGTCTAGTTTTATTGTGCGGACTTTTGTAGGTAGTTCCGCTTTTAATTCATTAAGCCTATCTATACGGCGTGCAACAAGGATTAAGTCGGCTCCCCTATCGCTAAGTACCCTCGCCATATCCCTGCCGATGCCCGAACTTGCGCCCGTGATTAATGCTTTCATAAACTTCCTCCTATGTTTACTTCTATTTTCTCGCTATATTAACGAATCATTTAATCTTGAACTGTTTGATTATTCCCACTGCCATCATATCAGCCATTTGTAATGCCTCATCTTCAATGTTTTGATACATTGCTATCTCGGCGGCATATCTCTTTGCTAATCTTTCCTGCATTGTGCATTCAATCATTTTCAAATGCCTATAAAACATCTCTTGCCACTCCCTTTTAGACCAGAATGGATTGATGCTACTTAAAAAGCAAGAGATCTCATCAGCATTATTATACCATTTTCTTCGCTCTTTTTCTATATGTTTACTATCTTTTAGCTTATGTGCATTGAGTAGCTGTCCAGCAATTTCTATATGCTCAGTTAGCAATTTCTCAAAAGTCTTTGCCTTTTTATCGCCATAGTATTTTTTTAATGCGTCCGCAAAATCGACTGGATTGCGTAACAGCCTATTCGTTACTGCGTCAAGATCCGGGCGATTAGGCGTGCTGCTAACTATGAATGCCCTCGTCCACATGACATGTTCACTCCAAAGTTGACGGAATGTATTTATAACATTCACGCATCTTGGAAAACAGATATTATTTATATTAGAACTCACAAGTTACCCTCCTAAAATTGTTCTAATATCATTATATGTTTATGCATCGTCAATGACACTTTCACAAATTAAGAGCGGATATATATCCGCCCTTAAATCACTTGTTATTTTCAATATTCTCTGCTAATTGTCGCAATTCGTCCTGAGATTTTATCTCGACACCTGTTTGCATGATAGTTTCCTTAACATAGCCGGGCAGTGAATCGAAATACTGCTTTGTTTTTTCATCCATATTGCTGAGTATTGCATAAGCATCGTTACTGTTCACTATATCACCTCCACAATTAGCTTTTGCAGTATTTGCTCATTAATTTAGGTAAGTTATGGATGAATCCATGATTAAGGCTCTAAATTTAACTTTTGTTAACTTATATGACTACTATTTTTATTGCATTCAAATCATTATAATGCTATAATTGACCTAAATGATATAGCACAAATTACATAAATATTAAGATTAGACTTATTAACTGTAAGTATTGTAACATTCAGCATTACTTTTTCGCTTAAATACATATAATAAAGGAGTAAATATGAGACTTATTAAAAACATTAAAATACGGGCAAAAATGCTTATTTTTTCGCTAACGGCGGCTTTCTTAATTATTGCCGTATGGTCACTATCAATTTATTTTCACAATAATCTAAA
>JAAZLM010000038.1 GCA_012799315.1 Clostridiales bacterium
CCGACACATATAGCAGGATTGCCTGTTGCGGTGAATATCGGATGCCATGTAACTCGTCATGCCACTGAAATTTTATAGCATTCCCTTTTATCCCCATTGATAAAGACTCGTCAATGTGATAGAATTAAATAACGATATAATAATTATCGAAAGGATGGATTAAGTATGAGTAATAGTATAAAGATTACTGCGGATAGTACTTGCGATTTAACTGATGATCTTTGTGAAAAATATGATATTTCTATCGCTCCCCTATATATTATTATGGACGGTAAGGATCATAAAGACGGGCTCGAAATATCGCCTGACGATATTTATAAATTTGTAGATAGAACGGGCGAAATTCCAAAGACTGCCGCTGTATCCATTGCCGACTATATTGATATTTTTTCTAGATATGTTGAGCAAGGACGCACTGTTGTTCATGTTAATATTAGCAGCCACTTCTCCACTTGTAATCAGAATGCAAATATTGCAGCGAAGGAAGTTGGCAATGTTTATGTTGTTGATTCGCTCAATCTTTCTACTGGAACGGGATTACTTGCAATTGAGGGTGCTGAACTAGCTAGCCAGGGCATTCCCGCTGAAGAAATTAAAGCAAGACTAGATGAATTGGCCCCAAAAGTTGAATCAAGCTTTGTAATAGAAACGCTCAAATATCTACATATGGGTGGTCGTTGTTCATCGGTGGCAGCACTCGGCGCTAACCTATTGAAACTAAGACCATGTATAGAAGTAGTGGACGGCAAGATGAATGTCGGTAAAAAGTACCGTGGTAATTATGCAAAATGCCTCGAACAATACATAACCGATCGACTCATCGGCCGTGATGATCTTGCAAATAAGCGGATTTTTATTACACATTCGGGTTGTAGTGAGGAAATTGTAGATATTGCTAGGAATACAATTAAAAAGCATGCAGAATTCAATGAAATCCTTGAAACTATTGCAGGATGCACTATAACAAGCCATTGTGGACCAAATACGTTAGGAATTCTTTTCATAAATAAGTAGTTCTTGCGCATTGGATATATGAGAAAATCCCCATGTGAAGTTATAATAAAACTTCACATGGGGATTTAATATTCTTGCTTAATCCTCATCAAAATTAAGCTTGATTTCTTTTTTATCGATGTATTTTAAAATATCGTCCACTGACATTTCCGCCTTAGTGCGGGAGTCATCTTTGACATTATTCGCATCTGAAGATTCGCCCGAAGATAGAACTTTCTCCTTTGGTTCGTCTGCGATCGGCTTAGTTTCGTCTTTGCTCGATTTTACCTCCGATAGGCCTTTTGTTTTATTGAATAACTTTGCCACTTCGATAGGTTCTAACTCTGTACTTCCATCGTATATAGCCTTTCCTCCTGCGTCGAATGTGAAATTGACCGCTTCAGGTTCGTCATCAATTTCCGCAACTGCAACACTCTCGGGTTCGGCTTCTTCATCAATATCATAGCTATTTGCTTCAATCGCTTGCCCAATACTAGGATAAGGTATGAATACGGGATCGGGTCTAAGCAGTTTAGCAAATTCGATTAAGATTAGGAATATACATGGTATTACCGCAATTAAGAACATTCCCTTTAAAGATGTTGCAAATCTTAGAAATGCGCCAAGCGGGGAAGAATAATATCTAACATTTGAAATTATTTGATCGGGCGATATCTGCCTTGCCACCGATGCAGAGCTGTCACCTTTTACCACGAATGAAATGCCATCTTCCTGCTCAATCTTGTCCACTATTCGGTGGATGCGCATTTGATCGTCGTGCGTCCGATATAGCACAATATCTTTGATATTATAAGAATCCTTCGCTTTTGCCATTACGGCGCTACCCTCAGGAATTGTGCTGCCCATCTCACTCGTATTAACAAGTGCGAAATTCTGCCCGAAAAAAGAAGTCGATGTACTATCCTTAAAGGCTAGAACCGATATTAGCAATGTAATAAGTAATACTATCATAAATATTGATACAGCGACATTCAATATTCGTAAAAATTTACGAAATCCCGATTGTTTTTGCTCGCTCACAATATCACTCCTTTAATTAGATCCATTTAACTATATGTATTTACTTCTTATATTGTATCACAAATATTATGAAAATCATATACCTAAAATAAAAATACAAGGCATTCTATATAAATTACATTTTTTTGTTTATGAAATTACCAATTAATTGTTGACTTTTCTTTACCCCTTTGTTATAATAAAACTGTGAACTAAAGTTTACTAACTTTATTAAAAGGAGAATTAAGTATGGAAAAAGGTAAAAGCGGAATCACTCTTACTTTTATTGCTGCTATCGCCTTTCTATTTGCGGCAACAGGCAGCACTTTGGCGCTAGTTTTATTAACGGGTTTTGCCCTTCTTTATGAAAAAAACGAATGGCTAACTAAACAAGTTCTACAAGCTCTATTAGTTACTATCGCTGTAAGTGTAATTATGTTACTACATAGTATTGTATTCGATCTGTTGGGGACATTCGGCGCTAATCATAACCTCACACTAAGGCAAATTATCTCCGGTGGGCCAAGTTATGAATCGGCTCGATATGATGGTGTTTCTATTATACTATCACTTCTATCAATTCTTATTACTAGGGTAGTCCGTTATGGTTCGTATATATTTTATATTATCGGGTTCTTCAAGGTTATTAAAGGGTTCGATGCGAGATTGCCTTTCATTTCAGGAATAGTCGACAAGGCATTCGGCATAGTAAGACCAAAACCGGCTCCGCAACAATTCCAGCAATATCAGCAACCCGGCCAACAACCGCAACAATTTCAGAATGATCAAGGTGTTCAAAATAATCAAAATAATAATACTCCTAACCAATAAAATACCAAGTAAAAATTTATACCAGGCTCTACTACACTTAGCTTAATAGCTTATTAAGGAGGATCTTTATGGTGTGTGCTCATTGTGGTTATGACACTCCAGACAGTAGCAACACCTGTGTAAATTGTGGCAATTACATAGGCGAGAATTCAAATCCGTATGCACAATCTAATCAGTACGAACCTAATCAATGGCAGCAGCAACAATATAATCAGCAGCCCTATTACGGTCAACAGTTTGACGATACGACGCCTTTAAGAACATCGCA
>JAAZLM010000039.1 GCA_012799315.1 Clostridiales bacterium
ATTTGTTCTCCTCCTTACCTATATGTTCTCCTCCTTACCTATATTATGATACTTTATAAATAGCCCTTTTTCAAGCGAACAGAGTTTATTTAACTTCATCATAATATAATTTGCTTACATTCCATAAGTTTATGTATTCTGTTAATGAATAATTGTATACATAATAAAATGAACCTCACTCCGTCTAGTGAGGTTCATTTATATTGCTGGTTTTTCCTTTTTACACGCTCTCAATTCCCTGAAGAAATCCGACAGCAGTGTGGAGCATTCCTCCTGCATGAATCCGCCCTCAACCACCGGCATATGGTTGAATGGCACATCGCCAAGATTAATCAGTGAGCCGCAAACTCCCGCCTTTTTATCATACGCACCGAAAACAATCCTACCAATCCTTGAATTGACGATCGCACCATAGCACATTGCGCATGGTTCTAGCGTTATATAAATGCTGCAATCTAATAGCCGCCAAGAATTAAGATGCTTTGATGCATTGTCAATTGCTATAATTTCCGCATGAGTGAGCGGATTCCTGCTCGTTTCACGCAGATTATACCCCTCACCAATAATTTCTCCATCGGGGGCAACAACAACAGCACCGACTGGCACCTCCCCCATATCAAAGGCTAACCTTGCAAGCTCAATCGCCCTCTCCATATATATCACTGACCTCACTCCCTTTTATATGCGTGGTGAGATAATTATAGCAAATTAGCCGCCATATATCAATGATTCGGTCTATCACATTATAACTTTCTCATAAATAATAATCCACAATTCCTTTAACTTCGTGATAATCGGTATGCCGACTTTCACCGATGACGGCGCAAAGGAATAGTAGTTCTCCATATTTGATATTGCGTTATTTATCGGTGATATATCGATGACAATTTTCCTACCCATTATCTGCATTGCCAATGTATTGGCATCACCTTTAATAGATTCAAAGATTGAAATATCGGTATTGAATGCCACCTGAGTTGAATTTATATATACTGTCATTCCCGTATAAATGAACAGAATAATTATTGCAATTATCATCAGTGTCGCTATATATATTGCTATCATACTTCGATTTCTTTTTGTTCGTCCCATTCTTCCTCCTATTTTAAGCTCAGTAATGCTTTTGCTATCGAATCACCGATTAATTCCGCCGAATATATTGCCTGATCAAGTGAATTTGAATATGCTCCCACCTCGATCAGTAATGATCCCGTTGTTAGATCCTGATTATACTTCCTATAATCGAATAGCACCGCCCTTGTCAGCCCTTTATTATCTTTCTCAATTTGCTGCTGGAATAACGACGCAAGGCGGAAGTTCTTTAGATAATTCGGCATATTCATCGTTCCATCGTCACAACCTGAAATTATCATAATTTGCGCCGCTTTCTTGCCGTTAATCTCCGCTATCGGGGCGATCCTGTCGCCATTCTCCTGCTGGATAGCATCCCTGTGTATATCTAGCACGACTTTTATCGTCGGATTCTCTTTTAGGATTTTCTTGACTGTGACGGCACTTCTCTCATATGAGCCGTTATACGATGGGCTATCGTGGATTGTCTTATCATGTATTACACCAACGCCCGCATCTTCAAGCTTTTTTGCCAATACCTCTCCAACTTTAGCAATATTCTTATTCAAGTCCTTTGTGCGTGATGGGTGGGAATTGTCATAATAATCCCTCTCATATGGCTCGAATCCCTCGGTAGTATGTGTGTGCATGATTAGCACTTCCGGCTTTTTATCCGCCTTGATTTTGAATTCCGGCTTCTTCTTCGCCTCTTTTACTAAGGTAGCATTCTTGACTGAAGTAGCATTCCTAACCTGCCCTGCTATATCTAAATTAATAAATCTAGTGCCCTTACTAGTGCCAAAGTTCTTAAAAATAATATTTCCGTCACGCTTGCCCTCTTTTTTATCCGCCTTTTCGGTCGGTTCTTCCTTTTCATTAGCTGGCGGATCGTCCTCATCGTTGAGTGAAACAAGCCCCTCGGCATCGAAATATATTTCATCGACTGTATCCGATTTAATATAGGTTAGCAATTCATTCTCTATTGCCAATTTGCCCCCCTCGGCCAGGGCAATTCCTGCCGATATGATAGCAGCCTTTTCAGCGGCGCCCGCCACTAACGGGAATGAATTCACCGCAAGAGATGCAATAGCTGGCGATAGGAATATTGCGAGCAAACATAATAGGATTTTCTTCGGATTCGGCCCTCTTCGCCCTCTAGCCATGGGCATTCCCCCCCTTGCATATATAATTGGGGTCGCTGCCCCTAATTAAATATATGCACCTATCCCACTAAACATTCAATATCTTGCACACTGAGTGTCGGTTGCAATGCGCTGTTAATTCCAAGTGCTACTAATCTTGCGGCACGATCGATGATAACATCAATTTCCCTAGGCGTCACCATCATTGTGCGCCCCTTTTCTGAAATTTCCTTCGCTGATGCGCTACCCTGCATTTCAAACATTTCATGCGCTATTGTCGTCATATCAACTACTGTTGGCACACCAATTGCAATTACTGGCACACCGATACTCTCCTGAGATAGCTCCTTCCTCTTATTCTGCACTCCCGATCCGGGTGAGATCCCCGTATTCGTCACCTGAATTGTACTGCCAAGCCTATTAATACTAGAACAGGCAAGGGCATCGACTACAATTACAACGCTAGGGCTGAGCCGATTGCAAATTGATGAGATAATCTCCGCCGATTCCATCCCCGTCTGCCCTAATACCCCCGTCGCAATGGCGCACACTTCACGCAGACCATCGAGTCCGCCCTGTGAGATCGTTTCGGCGGGGATATGCCGTGTTGCGAATATCTGCCCTATAATTTTCGGGCCGAGTGCATCGGGGGTAATGTCCGAATTGCCAAGCCCGGCGACTAGGACACTGCCCTCCTTCGGGATCATCTGCATTAGTGACTCCGATAATGCGCCGACTTCACCGGGGATTCCATCAACATGGCGGCGAATACTGCTAGCATCAATTGTTGTATATTGCCCGATCGGCTTGCCAAGTTTCTCACTTGCTTCGTTGTCCTTAATATCAATTTTCAGTGTGATTCCATCGATTATGACTTCCTCACTTGTTACACCTTTCGGTAGATTACCGCCTAAATGCTCAGCACTCTCTACCGCCATATCTGTTCTAATTCCCATTTAATCACTATCCTTTGCTTTTTTATAAAAACACTTGCTTTTTAATTTTAAATATGCTATTATTATGAGTACTGTTTACCGTAATAATACAATATAAAGATTTTATTTATGACTTGTTGTACAATTCATATGATAATTTATCGCAAATGTGAAAAGGAGGTGCCATAATGGCTAACATTAAATCTTCCAAGAAGAGAATTAGAGTTGCACAAGCTAATACTATCAGGAATAAACCGCTAAGATCAAATCTTAAAAGCGTCATGAAGGCGGCTGATTTTGCTATTGCTAATGATGCTCCTGATAAGGCTGATGCTGTTGCAATTGCAATTAAGACACTTGATGAAGTTACTTCAAAGGGTATTCTACACAAAAATAATGCCGCTAGAAAGAAATCAAGTCTAATGAAAAGACTTAATGCCTCCAACGCATAATAGTCGCCACTTTTTAAAACAATATAGCCCACGGAAGATTTTATTCTTTCGTGGGCTTATTTTTGCTCTATTCAATTAGTTGTCGATACCGTCGTGATGAATCTTTTCAAGGACGCTATCAATTAATCGCTGCATCTCCAATGTGCTGCGGAATTTCTGCTCCTGCCTACCCTCGACCCAGAGGATCTCCCCCTGCCAAGTTGCATTCTGCCGATAGAAAACATGGATAATGAAATTTGCCCTACCATGTATTGCCGCATTACCATTTTCGCTTGCCTCAACTGGTGATACTTTCTTACCCATATCGTCGGCGGATTCCCGCCC
>JAAZLM010000040.1 GCA_012799315.1 Clostridiales bacterium
AACTGTCGAAATTAAATCCGGCTAGCGATATTTTCATAGAGGATTTGGATGCAGTCGGTGGAATTCAAGCGGTGATGAAAGAACTACACAAAGGCGGGCATATCAACAATACTATTACCGTAACGGGGACACAGGAGGAGCGCATTGCAAATGCAGCAAATGCTGATGGATATGTAATTCATAGGCTAGATGATCCCATTAGGGAAGATGGGGGAATTGCTATCTTGCGTGGTAATATTGCACCTGAGGGAGCGGTAGTAAAGCAGGGCGCTGTCCTACCCGAGATGATGGACTTTAAAGGAACCGCGAAAGTATATGATTCTGAAGAAGAAGCGATTGAGGGAATTTCAGCAGGAGAAGTCACATCTGGGAATGTAGTTGTGATCCGCTTTGAAGGGCCAAAGGGCGGCCCGGGAATGCGTGAAATGCTCGCTCCTACAGCTACCCTAGCCGGAATGGGGCTTGACAATAGTGTTGCACTCATTACCGACGGTAGATTCTCAGGTGCAACAAGGGGAGCATCAATCGGCCATGTGTCGCCGGAGGCAGCAGCGGGCGGAATTATCGGTCTTGTCGAAGATGGTGATGAAATCCATATAGACATCAAGAATAGGAGTATTGAGCTACTTGTATCCGATAAGGAGCTTGAAGAAAGACGCAAGAATTTTGTACTACCGAAGCAGGAGTTAAAAGGCTATATCAAGAGATATGCAGGTCTTGTTACATCTGGCGGAACGGGAGCAGTTTTTATTGACTAGCCGATTTCACAGAATGTTCATAGACAATGATGAGAAAATAAGGTATAATAGCTATAATAACTTAGCAATCCTTTAAGTGAGTCCCGTGAGACTGACAAGGTGCGAGCTTTAAGTATATATGATTAGCTTTTTAGGGGTGGAGTGTATCCACTCAGCCAAAAAGTGTATATATTATTATAAGTAACCTGTCTGTCTATACGGATAGGTTACTTTTTTATACAAATTATTAGGTGGTGAATGAATGAAGGAAAAAGCTATAATCATGGACGAGAAGGCTATGGCACGAGCAGTTCAACGGATTTCATATGAAATTATCGAACGAAATAAAGGGTGCGACAACCTATGTTTAATTGGAATATTAACGAGGGGAATCCATCTTGCCGATCGAATAGGGAGCAGATTAGAAAAACTTGAGGGGAAGAAAATCGATATAGGATATATTGATATAACACCATTCAGGGACGATAAAAACGGCGATAATATTGAGGATAAAAGTAAAATCGATTTTGAGATAGCAAATAAACGCCTTGTTCTCATAGATGATGTTGTCTACACTGGGCGCAGTTGCCGTGCAGCGATAGATGCAATTATGGATAGGGGGCGCCCGTTAAATATCCAACTTGCAGTTCTAGTTGATAGAGGGCATAGAGAATTGCCGATCAGGGCGGATTATATTGGCAAGAATCTACCGACATCCCGTGATGAGGAAGTGCGTGTATACGTCACTGAACGTGATGGCTGCGATAAAGTCGTAATATGTGAATAGATCGAATGGAGAGTGTAATTTGAAGAGTATCTTAATTAAAAGCGGCATGGTTGCAGATCCGATTAAAGATAGGGTAGTTAATGCGGATATATTAATTGAAGATGGCAGAATTGCCGACATTCAAGAAAATCTAGATATTGAGACCGATATAGCAATTGACGCTACGGGACTTTATATAATGCCCGGACTTGTCGATATTCATGTGCATCTGCGTGATCCCGGTCAAACACATAAGGAAGATATTCATTCTGGCTGTATGGCGGCGGCGGCTGGCGGATTTACTGCAATTGCCTGCATGCCGAATACTAGCCCAGTCGTCGATTCGCCCGAAATAGTATCGTATATAATCGACAAGGCGAAAACAGCCGCCGCTAAGGTCTACCCGATAGCATCAGCGACAAAGGCGCAAATCGGGAAGAAAATTTGCGACTATGCACAGCTAAAAAGTGCTGGAGCGGTCGCAATATCGGACGATGGTGTGCCGGTGAAAAATGCCGCCATAATGCAAAAGGCAATGCAGTCGGCGGCAAAGGTGGGGATCCCGATAATATCCCATTGTGAAGATATGGACATTATCGGCGATGGCATCATGCATAAAGGCATTGTATCGGATGAATTAGGCATATCGGGAATGGATAGAACATCGGAAGATAGTATTACTGCGAGGGAAATTGCAATTGCTGCGGCGACGGATACGCCGATACATATTGCCCATGTTAGCACAAGAGGATCCGTGGCTTTAATCCGTGATGCGAAAGCAAGGGGAGTGAATGTCACTGCTGAAACCTGTCCGCATTATCTAATCTTCACACATGAAGAATTGCGAGCAAGGGATGCGGACTTCAGGATGAATCCGCCTCTACGAGAACAGAGTGATAAAGTTGCCTTAATAGAGGGAATTTGCGACGGTACAATTGACTGCATTGTAACCGATCATGCACCGCACACAACTGAGGAGAAGTCCAACTTCGAATCAGCTCCGAATGGTGTGGTAGGACTTGAAACATCACTTGCGGCAGTCTTAGATGTTCTATTCCATAGCGGGAGATTATCACTACCGCAAATAGCACGAATTATGTCAACATCACCATGCGAGATACTTGGAGTTGACGGCGGTAGAATTGAGATTGGCGGTATCGCCGATTTGACTATCATTAATCCCGATTTGGAATGGGAGGTATCTGCCAATGAGCTTAAATCTAAATCAAAGAATACCCCATTTAAGGGTAGAAAATTAAAGGGCAGGGCGATTTACACAATATGCGATGGTAAGATCACATATAAGTATGAAAGGTAGGAGATTCAATGTCGTTCGATACATTAATAGAAAAGATTAAAGAGAAAGATAACCCCACAGTAGTAGGACTTGACCCGAAGCTTGAATATGTTCCAACATTCATAGTCGAGGGGGCTATTGCAAAACATGGGGAAACTTTAAAGGCGGCGGCGAAAGCAATATATAAATTCAACAAGGAACTGATCAATGCATTATATGATGTTGTACCAGCGATTAAGCCGCAATGCGCATATTATGAAATGTACGGTCACGAAGGTGTTAAAACGCTGTATAAAACAATCCAATATGCTAAGAAGCGAGGTATGTACGTTATTACCGACGGAAAGAGGAATGACATCGGCGCAACTATGGAGGCTTATGCTACTGCTCATCTAGGCAGGGTAAAAGTCGGAAATACTGAAATTGAGCCATTCGCCGGCGATGCGCTAACTGTCAATGGCTATCTTGGAACGGATGGAATTTCACCTCTACTTGATGTTTGCGATAAATACGATAAGGGGATTTTCGTGTTAGTTAAAACTTCGAACCCTTCATCGGGAGAATTGCAGGACAAGATCATAAATGGCACAAGCGTATACCGAACGGTAGGCGATATGTGTGAGAAATGGGGTGAAGGCAGGGTCGGCAAATATGGATATTCCTCAGTCGGTGCAGTCGTTGGAGCGACATATCCGGAGCAGCTCAAAGAGCTAAGGGAGGCGCTGCCCACAACATTCTTCCTAGTACCGGGATACGGTGCGCAAGGTGGCGGAGCGGCTGCAGCTGCGAATGCATTTGATAAGAACGGTGTCGGTGCGATAATCAACTCATCAAGAGCGATTATGTGCGCATATAAAAATGAGGGATGCGATGAAAGAGATTTTGCCGCTGCCGCATTGAGGGAGGCACTAAGAATGAAAAAGGATATACAGGACAATGTGAGATAGCAGCCTTGATAAAATAGCAGCAGGAAAGGAAAATGATAGGTATGTCTTTGTGTGAAAGTAATGCACCAGCATATTTAATGCTTGCTGATGGATCGATCTTTGAGGGGAAGTCATTCGGCGCATCGGGAACAACAATCGGTGAAGTTGTATTTACAACATCGATGGGCGCATATCAGGAGATTTTAACAGACCCATGCCATTATGGGCAGATAGTTATCCAGACATTTCCCATTATTGGGAATTACGGCATTAACGATGAAGATGGCGAGTCTTCACGCATTCATTTGAATGGTTATGTTGTTCGTGAATACTGCGATACACCATCGAATTTTCGATCTAGTGGCGATATAGATAACTATCTTAAAAAAGAGAATATTGTGTCTATATGCGGAATTGACACCCGCCGCTTAACTAGATTAATTCGGGAAAAAGGTGTTATGAATGGCGCTATAACCACCGAAAATTTAGATGGGATTAATAAAGAAGAACTACTAAAGCGGATAAAGTCCTTCAGCATAAAAGGAGCGGTGCAAAGCTCTTCAAGTAAGGCGGGGGCAGAATACGCAGTGCCGAATGCAAAGCATAATATCGTCATGATTGACTACGGCTTTAAAAGGAGCATTTGCAATGAATTAACGGTGCTCGGCTGCAATGTAAAGGTAATACCATCATCTTCAACAGTGGAAGAAATCCTATCCCATAATCCCGATGGAATTGTTCTATCGAGCGGTGGCGGGGATCCGAGCGACAACATTGCAGAAATTGAAGTGTTAAAGCAGCTAATACCGCACAATATACCGATATTCGGTATATGCCTAGGCCATCAGCTATTTGCAATTGCAAACGGTGCTAAAATAATTAAGCAAAGGAATGGTCACCGTGGATCGAATCAGCCAGTGCGTGATATATCACAGGGCAGGACTTATGTAACAAGCCAGAATCATGGCTATATTGTCGATATAGATAGCATTAATAAAGATGTAGCAAAGGTGAGCCATGTGAACGGGAACGATGGAACCTGTGAGGGGATCGAATATCTCAATATACCGGCCCTTACCGTTCAATTTCACCCAAATAGCAATGGCGGATCGCAGGGAACATCATATTTGTACGATAGATTTATCAAGCTAATGGAGGAAAATAAATGCCGTTAAGACAGGATATTAAGAAAGTGCTTGTAATTGGCTCAGGGCCGATTGTTATCGGACAAGCAGCGGAATTCGATTATGCGGGAACGCAAGCTTGCCGTGCGTTAAAGGAAGAGGGGCTTGAAGTTGTATTAATCAACTCCAATCCGGCGACAATAATGACGGATAAAGCAATGGCGGATCACATCTACATTGAACCGCTAACTCTTGAAGTAGTTAAAAGAATTATTAAGATAGAGAAGCCCGACAGCCTTCTATCCACTCTAGGTGGGCAAACTGGGCTAACACTTTCAATGCAACTAGCTAAAGAGGGATTCTTAGAAGAACATAATGTCAAACTACTCGGCGCAAATCCCGAAACAATTCATAAGGCTGAGGATAGGCAGGCGTTCAAAGATACGATGGAGAAGATCGGACAGCCATGCATCCCGTCAAAAGTCGTTAATACGGTTGAAGATGCGGTTGCTTTTTCGGATGTTATCGACTATCCAGTAATTATTCGACCAGCATATACACTTGGCGGATCCGGTGGGGGAATCGCATATAATGAGGCGGAACTCAGTGAAATAGCCACCAATGGGCTGCGCCTATCGCCAATTACGCAAATTCTAGTGGAGAAATGCATATCGGGATGGAAGGAAATCGAATTTGAGGTAATTAGGGATAGCAAGAATAATGCAATTACCGTTTGCTCAATGGAGAATTTCGACCCTGTTGGAGTGCATACGGGTGATTCGATTGTTGTTGCACCATCAGTAACTTTAACGGATAAAGAGGTGCAGATGCTAAGAACAGCATCACTGAATATAGTTTCCGAATTGAAGGTAGAGGGCGGCTGCAATTGCCAATTCGCACTACATCCAACTACAATGGAATATGCAATTATTGAGGTCAATCCTCGTGTTTCACGTTCGTCGGCTCTTGCCTCTAAGGCGACTGGATACCCAATTGCTAAAGTTGCAACAAAGATAGCAATTGGCTATTCTCTTGATGAAATTCTAAATGCCGTAACGGGCAAGACCTATGCCTGTTTTGAGCCTGCTCTTGATTATGTAGTGGTGAAATTCCCACGTTGGCCATTCGATAAATTCGTATATGCAAAGAGAACGCTTGGCACACAGATGAAAGCAACGGGCGAGATCATGAGCATCGGTGCGAATTTCGAGCAAGCATTGATGAAGGCGGTGCGCTCCCTCGAATTAGGTCTTGATACAATGAGCCTTAAAAAACTATCCAAAAAGAGCGATAGAGAGATTGAAGAACTACTTCATAGAATTGATGACGAGCGTTCATTCGTTGTGTTTGAGGCGATTAAGCGAGGAATTAGCATCGATGAAATACACGATATAACGATGATAGATAAATGGTTCCTCTCTAAACTGAAAAATCTTGCCGATGTTGAATCGATGCTTGCTGATGGAAAATTAACTAGCAAGAAATATGAAATAGCAAAGCAATTCAGCTACCTTGATAGCACAATTGAGCGCATTTCAGGGCAGGAGATACCGCAAAAAAGGACGGCAGTATTCAAAACTGTCGACACTTGCGCCGCCGAATTTGCAGCACAAACGCCATATTTCTACTCAACATTCGATGAGGAGAACGAGGCAAAGCAATTCATCGAAAGACAGAATTCTAATAAGAAGAAAGTCATCGTATTCGGCTCAGGGCCAATCCGCATAGGGCAGGGAATAGAATTCGACTATTGTTCGGTTCACTGCGTATGGGCGCTAAAAGATGCAGGATATGAGGCGGTAATCGTCAATAATAATCCTGAAACAGTGTCGACTGACTTTGATACTGGGGATAGATTATATTTTGATCCGCTGACGAAGGAAGATGTCGAGGCAATTATCGAAACAGAAAAACCATATGGTGTTGTAGTACAATTCGGCGGGCAAACGGCAATCAAACTAACAAGATACCTTGATGATATGGGTGTGCGCATTCTAGGAACGAGCGCTGAGAATATCGATGCCGCCGAAGATAGGGAGCGATTCGACGAATTGCTTGAGCA
>JAAZLM010000041.1 GCA_012799315.1 Clostridiales bacterium
TTCTTGTAGCACTCCTTGCTGGTGGACATGTTCTAATTGAGGACGTTCCCGGTGTGGGGAAAACCACTCTTGCGAATGCCCTTGCAAAAGCGACAGGACTAAAAAGTAGGAGAGCGCAATTCACTCCCGATGTCATGGCATCGGACATTACTGGATTCACAATGTATAATAAAGAAACGAATTCATTTGAATATAGACAAGGACTTGTAATGTGCAACATTCTCCTTGCCGATGAGATCAACCGCACATCACCAAAGACGCAGTCGGCATTGCTTGAAGCTATGGAAGAGGGGAATGTAACGGTCGACGGTGTCAAGCACGAATTGCCCTCACCTTTCATGGTAATTGCTACTCAGAATCAGCAGGGATTTGTCGGAACATTCCCCCTGCCGGAGGCTCAGCTCGATCGCTTTTTAATGAAAATTACTATCGGATAC
This sequence comes from Clostridiales bacterium, assembly GCA_012799315.1. GTDB lineage: Bacteria > Bacillota > Clostridia > Oscillospirales > Ruminococcaceae > JAAZLM01. Next base: position 438 of record JAAZLM010000041.1, read on the forward strand.
CCGGATTTGATGGAGGAAATTAACTTAATAGCCGATCGACGTGAATGCAATCCAATTAATTCGATAGTCAGCATTTTTAGCAAAAATGAAATAGCACTCCTAAAGAATGATGTTAAGAGAATGCATATTGAAGCAAACACGTATAAATTCATAGTAGAATTAGTCCGCATGACGAGGGAGCATAAAGATATTGAACTAGGTGCTAGCCCGAGAGCATCCCTTGCTTTAATGCGTTCAGCCCAAGCGTATGCATATATAAATAAACGTGATTACGTCATACCTGAAGATGTCGCAAAGATGTTCCCGTATGTAGTCCCACATAGATTGATGTTATCACAAGAGGCGAAAATACGCAGACAATCAATAGAAAATGTCATTGAGGAAATACGGGAGATTGTTTCAGTTCCGTATCTAGGTAGAACCAGATGAAGATAAATCGCATCGGGTATATCGTGCTATTAATATGCTCACTTTCTTTCGCCATTGGCTTAAAGGCACGACTATCATCAATAACATTAATAGTTGCAATTTTGATGCCGATAATATCGCTAATTATCTTTATTATAACACAAAGAAAGATAACGGTAGATATACCCAATAAAGCTATAACTATTCAGAAAAGAACAGAGCTAAAAGGGAATATTCTTATTACGAATGCATCTAACATACCCTTCACACATATTCGATTAGTCGGACTATTACCCGACGATAATGGTAAGGAAATATCGGAACGAAGAATAATAATGTCGATTTCCCCACGCAAAAAGGTAAAGATCAATGCGGGGATTACATTCGATTATCGTGGTGAATATAGTTTGCGTGTCGACTATATTGATCTATACGATATTTTCGGCATCTTCCACCGCAGGCGGAAAATAGATAAGGAAATTAACATAAAGGTTGTACCAAGGGTGTTTAATATAAATTCCGCACCCGAGAGTAGCATCACAAGTGATACGAATCCCAATCCTCTCCTTATAACGAGCGATGATAGGGATGAATTGTCGAGCATTAGGGAATATCGTGATGGCGATCTGCTAAGGAGCGTACATTGGAAGCTATCGGCGAAGAAAGACGATTTAATTGTAAAAGTATTAGATGGTCAGAGAAGCACCGAGTCGGCGATTATCATGGATTTGAATAGTTATTATGATGATATTAACAGCAATCTTAAAGCAACGGATGCAGTTATAGAATCGGCGCTAACTATTTGCAACAACCTATTGACACAGGGGCAGAACTGTCTAACAATTTGGTATGATATAAAGAACGATATAATTGCCGAGCAATTCGCCACGCCCGATACCGGATTCGCTCAAGTGTTCGATACACTTGCCCTCACACCGATTTGGGACGATTCGATTAATATGCTAAATTTAATCGCATCATCAGCGAACGAATTAAATATGAGGAATTCAATTTATATCATAACGCCTAAATTTAGCAATGATTTAAATGAAGCAATAACCCATCTATATTCAATGAGCAGGGCAGATATAAATCTGCTATGTATTGACAATTCGGGCGAGGATATTTTAGCGATTAAAAATATGTATAACGATACTAATGTAAATGTATGGGATATCAAATCCGATAAGATAAAGCAGTCATTGGATTTTGCGATATACGAATATAATAAAAGGTAATTAACAATGTGCAAGGTGGTGACTAAACTTGATAAAACGACGCAAACGAAACCGCATTCAAACAACGTTTATGGAAACGGTCTCCAATGCGAAAATAGCGCAAAATCAGAAA
>JAAZLM010000042.1 GCA_012799315.1 Clostridiales bacterium
CCGCCCAAATTGCAAATATCAATACTGCCGTGGAATCACAATTGAATCAATGGCCTGTGCAAATTTCACTTGTGCCCATTAATGCGCCATATTTCGATAATGCGCATTTACTAATTGCAGCGGATTGCACCGCATACGCATACGGTAACTTCCATAATGAATTCATTAAGAATCGAATCACTATCATTGGTTGTCCTAAGCTGGATGCCGACGATTATACTGATAAGTTGACTGCTATTATTAAGGAAAACGATATTAAGAGTGTGACAATTGTACGTATGGAAGTGCCATGTTGCGCCGGCATTGCTAATGCGTCGGTAAATGCACTAAAGAACAGTGGCAAGATGATACCATGGAGTCTTGTGACTATCAGTACTGATGGTCAAATTATAGAAGACTAAATTTAAGGGAGGTAATTTTATGTCAAATATGTTTTGCTTTCAATGTGAACAAACAGTTGGGGGAACTGGCTGTACCGTATCGGGTGCTTGCGGTAAGAAGCCCGATACATCTAATCTTCAAGATGAATTAACTAGCTCGGTCATCGCTCTTGCGAATGCTGCGGAGCACAGCCGAACAGAGGAGACCGATAATATTATTATTAGCTCACTCTTTGTAACAATTACGAATGTGAATTTCAATGATGAGGATATTGAGAAACATATCGCCAATGCTAGAGATGTGCGCAGGGCGATTAATCCGGAAATTGTTGAATACGATTTAGAAAAATTGTGGGGCGACAACGAAGATATTCGCTCACTTAAATCTCTAATCCTCTTTGGTCTAAGGGGTATGGCCGCCTATGCATATCATGCTGCAAATCTAGGATATAAAGACGATTCTGTAAACGAATTTTTCTATAAAGCTCTAATAGCAATCGAAAGTGATATGTCGAGCGATGACTTGCTAGCGCTTGTAATGAAACTAGGTGAAGTCAATTTAAGATGTATGGAATTGCTAGATGAGGCAAATACGACAACATACGGAACTCCTGAACCGACAGTTGTACCAAATAGCATTGAAAAAGGGCCTTTCATCGTTATTTCAGGGCATGATCTTCACGACCTATATTTACTACTTGAGCAAACTAAAGACAAGGGTATAAACATCTATACACATAGTGAGATGCTGCCCGCTCATGCGTATCCAAAGCTAAAGTCCTATCCGCATCTAAAGGGCAATTTCGGAACTGCATGGCAGAATCAGCAGAAGGAATTCATGGATATTCCTGCTCCTGTTCTATTCACTACTAACTGCATTATGCCCGTAAAGGAAAATTATGCAGATAGAATTTTCACTACTGAAGTAGTATCATATCCCGGCATGGTGCATATCGGCCCCGATAAAGATTATACACCAGTTATTGAAAAGGCGCTTGAACTAGGCGGATATGCCGATGATGTTAAGGCGACCGGCATCAATGGTGGAGAAACTGTAACAACAGGATTCGCAAGAGGGACTGTTCTGTCAGTTGCCGATAAAGTCATTGACGCAGTTAAGGCGGGCGATATTAAGCATTTCTTCCTCGTTGGCGGATGCGACGGTGCAAAGCCCGGACGTAACTACTATACAGATTTCGTAAAACAGACTCCAAAAGATACAATTATCCTAACTCTTGCTTGTGGAAAATACCGCTTTAACGACCTTGATATTGGTGAAATTGGCGGTCTACCTAGAATTATGGATATGGGACAATGCAACGATGCGTATAGTGCTATTCAAGTTGCTAGCGCACTTGCTGATGCATTCGAATGTGGCATCAATGAATTGCCACTTTCACTAGTGTTATCATGGTATGAGCAAAAGGCCGTTGTAATACTCCTAACTCTGCTATCACTAGGAATAAAGAACATTTTCATCGGCCCATCCCTACCTGCTTTCATGTCGCCGAATGTTCTAAAACTCCTTGTTGACAATTTCGGGTTAACGCCGATTTCAACACCTGAAGAAGATCTAAAGAAAATACTTGGCTAATAAGATTATATCTATCGCCGCAGCATCCCTTGACATTGCTGCGGCGATATGGTATTATATAGTAAGCATAATATATGTCAGGCGATGCAATTCATCAGCTGGGCTAAATTTTAGCAACGATTCTTTGAATTCGTGGGACGATAATTTCTTTTTAGAATTTATCGTCCTTTAATTTTACACTCAGCTAGATTTTATGCATGGAGGGATGATATGGGCATTGATAAACAAAGAAATATGAAAATAGCGATGAAGGTATCAGTAATAGGGATAATGATCAATACTCTTCTAACAATTTTTAAGATGATTGCCGGTATTGTATCAAATTCTAGTGCAATGGTATCCGATGCTGTTCATTCATTCTCGGACGTGGCAAGCACAGTTGTTGTAATGTTAGGGATTAAGGCTGCATCTAAAGAAAGAGATAGGAAGCATCAATACGGGCATGAACGAATGGAGAGCCTTGCCGCATTAATACTTTCCTTCTTCCTCATTCTAACCGCTATCGGGATTGGAATTGATGGAGTGGATAAGATCCGCACTGGTATTAAGGGCGATTTAGCTATTCCGGGATCGCTCGCTTTAATTGCTGCATTAGTTTCTATCGCAGTTAAGGAATGGATGTATTGGTATACTAGGGCAGCCGCTAAAAAGATTAAATCGGCGGCATTACTAGCCGATGCATGGCATCACCGATCAGATTCTCTATCATCGATAGGTAGTTTCATAGGTATTGCCGGCGCACGAATTGGATTCCCAATTCTTGATCCAATTGCCTCTTTGCTAATTTGTGCACTAATATTCAAAGTTGCAATCGATATTGCTAGGAATGCAGCAAATCAGATGGTTGACAGTTCATGCAGTGAAGAAGTCGAAAAAGAAATTACCCAAATTGCATTAGATCAAGATGGCGTTAGGTCGGTCGATAATCTTAGAACACGGGTATTCGGTTCGAAATTCTTTGTAGATATTGAGATCGCTGTCGATGGGAATCTCTCAATTTATGAGGGGCATGATATTGCCGAACTTGTGCATGATGAAATTGAGGATCATTTCAGCGATGCAAAGCATTGCATGGTTCACGTTAACCCATATTACGAACATGAGGACATCGAGCATAAGGGCGATCAAGCTGCTGCTAATGACAATATATGATTAGCTCATCATGAACATACGCACATAGAAATGCACCTGAGATTATCTCAGGTGCATTCTTTCTATTTTTTATCTTCTTTATATGGGAATGCCTTCATCATTACTTTGATTAAAATAAAGAATAATATTAATGCTGAAAATACTCCAGCTAATCCGTAAAGCATCAAATAAAATCCCATTGTTAAAGTGCTCACTGGGTATTACCACCTTTCAAAATATGTCTTAATGCGATAGCAACCATGGAACAATTGCAAGGACAATTCCACCAGCCATTATTGAGCCGATCTGCCCTGCTACATTTGCACTGACTGCCGGCATAAGAATAAAATTCGTTGGGTCTTCCTCTTTCGCGATTTTTTGCGCTACACGTGCCGCCATTGGGAACGCTGAGATCCCAGCTGCACCAACAATAGGATTAATCTTATTTTTAGAGAACAGATTGAAGAACTTCGCAAAAAGGACACCGCCCGCCGTATCAAATATAAATGCGATTAGCCCAAGTCCTAGGATCATAAGAGTTTCTTTCCTTAAAAATGCTTCGTATTTCATTGTAGAACCAATTGTGATTCCTAAGAAAATTGTCACTACATTAGATAGTTCATTCTCCGCCGATTTTGCAAGTCTTTCTACAACTCCGCACTCTCGTAACAAGTTGCCGAACATTAACATTCCAATTAAAGCTACACTTATTGGAGCTATAATTCCGCTGACGATTGTTACAACGATCGGGAATAGAATTTTAATCGTTTTTGAAACTTTAACTTCTTTATATTCCATTCTTATCATACGCTCTTTTTTAGTAGTGAGCGCCTTAATTACTGGTGGTTGTATAATCGGCACTAGTGCCATGTACGAATATGCAGCGACGGAAATCGGCCCTAGCAATTGCTTAGCAAATTGGCTTGCAACAACGATCGAAGTTGGCCCGTCAGCGGCTCCGATGATGCCAATTGAAGCTGCTGCCTTTAAATCAAATCCTAGCAGGATTGCTGTAATAATTGTGAAAAAGATACCGAATTGAGCCGCTGCGCCGAAGAAAATCATCTTAGGATTCGCAAATAGGGGCGTGAAGTCGACCATTGCGCCGATACCGATGAAAATCAAAATCGGGAAAATCTCGGTTAGGATGCCTTTCTCATAAAATATCTTCAATATACCATCCTGCCCGTTCGTCTCCCAAATTGTATTCAGCGGTAGATTAACAAGTATTGAACCGAATCCGATTGGCAGCAGGAGCATCGGCTCATATTCCTTCTTAATGGCTAAATAGATTAGAATCCCGCCGATTGCATACATCACAAGGTATTGCCAGTGAAAATCAATTATTCCTTGAAGTAACTCCGAAAAATCCGGCATTAAACATTCCTCCAAAAAGTATAAAATTTGTGATGGTAATTATATCTTGTCCGCACACCATCCAATGATATATTTTACACTTTTTTAATGCAATTATCAAGTCTTAAATAATGAAATTACCGATTTTGAGGAGTTTGAAGATGTTTTACTGCATATTTTTAGCTTGAAAAGTTCCTATTACGCCCTTTCTAAGATAGTGAGCAGAAGAAAAAACAACTTAGTATAAAAATTAAGCTGTTTTTTCTATGTATATAATTGCGGTAGTTGCCGTTCTTTTTAAGTATTTGCGTTTAATTTTTCCTCCCTTTGCCTATCGTATTTTAATTTCGTCGCCATTCCGCCCCTGATATGCCTCTCCTTTTTATTCTTCTCAAGTACTTGCTTTACTTGTGCATGTAACTGTGGCTGAATTTTCTGCAGTCTTTCGCTAACATCTTTATGCACCGTGGATTTCGATACACCGTATTGTTTCGCCGTGTCCCTCACTGTTGATGAATTCTCTATAATATACTGCCCTAATATGACACATCTCTCCTCGACATTACCTTTCAATGCTATCACCCTTACTATAAAAACGTTTTGTTCCATTTATATGCTGATATTGCATTGAATATGTAGGAATATATTAATTTGATTGCACCTTTTATTGCAGGACATAATAAGGAGTGATGCTAAAAAGCTATATCTTGATTGCTCTTTTTTAGACGACTTCAACAAAATTTACTTAAACTACATAGTTTATTTTATGATTCTTTATTTCACCTGCTTGACATAAAGCTAACTTGAGGGTATAAGATATAGTTACCTACATTGAATAAGGAGGGATGTTATGCGTTTAGGCATCGCAAAGGCATTAGAGCATAATTCGCCCGACGAATGGGCGCAAAAGCACAGGGATCTAGGATGTGGGGCGGTCGTTTTCCCACTCGATTATAATTCAGATGATAGCCTAATCAATGCATATGTAAAGGCGGCAAGTGATTATGACTTAGTCATTGCGGAGGTTGGGGCTTGGGTAAATCCGATAGCAAGCGATGAAAAAGAACGGGAAGCGAATCTTAATAGGTGCATAAATCAACTTAAATTAGCACAGCGCATCGGCGCAAAATGCACCGTTAACATTGCTGGTTCATGCGGAGAAATCTGGGATGGCGGCTATAAGGAGAATTACTCCGACGCTGCATTCGACAAAATTGTAAGCAGTGTTCAACATATTATTGACTCTGCACAGCCAAAAGATACTTTCTACACTCTTGAGCCGATGCCGTGGATGTATCCCGATAGTCCGGAAAACTATCTTGAATTAATAAAAGCCATTAACCGGGATAGGTTCGCCGTGCATCTAGATATAGTGAATATGATTACCGACCCTAAGAAGTACTTTTTCAATGATTCTTTCTTGGATGAGTGCTTTAATCTACTTGGCGATTCGATCATTAGCTGCCATGTAAAAGACATTAGACTTGAGGAGCACTTTACCTTTAATTTAAAAGAAGTCCCCTGCGGTGAGGGGAATTTAGATTTAGTTAGGTATGCACATCTTGCCGATGACGTGAGTGAAGATATGCCCTTTATAATTGAGCATTTAGACAGCGATGATGAATATATCGAATCGGCTATATATGTAAAAGACTTGCTAAAAAATGCAGGTATCAAAATGAAATGATGAAAGGTGATGGCAATGGAAAAAGCAATTCTAGGAACGAATATAGTGACACAGGTGGCTATTCTAGTGCATGATATTGAGAAATCATGCGAAGAGTTTGCTAAATTTTTCGGTGTTGACAATCCCGGCCATATCGTTACAGATGGATATGATGTTGCACTAACTGAATATAAGGGGCAAGCATCGAATGCAAGGGCGAAGCTTGCATTCTTCAATGTTGGTGATAATCTAACAATTGAGTTGATCGAGCCCGATGAGAATCCGAGTATATGGCGTGATGACTTAGATAAAAATGGTGAGGGAGTGCATCATCTTGCATTCAATATCAAAGGTATGAAAAAGATAGTTGAAAATTGTGAGATGAATGGATTCCCACTAATTCAAAAGGGCGAATACACAGGCGGGAGATATTCATATATTGACACTACCGATGTTTTAAAGGTTAAGCTTGAGCTGCTTGAAAATGATTAAGTGAAGTGTAACTGAAGGAGTGATTTCGCATGAAAAGTATACAAGACACATTCACACTTAGTAATGGTGTGAAAATCCCATGCGTTGGATTCGGCACGTGGAATTTGGAGAATAGCCAATCCGGCATCGATATAATAAAAACTGCCATTGATTGTGGGTATCGCCATATCGATACCGCAGCTGCATACCATAACGAAAATGCAGTCGGCAGAGCTGTGACTACATCGGGACTGCCAAGGGAGGAAATGTTCGTCACTAGCAAGCTCGATAATGCATCGCACGGATATGAGGAAACTCTTGCCGCTTTTGATAGAACGATGAACGAATTAGGGCTTGATTATCTTGATTTATATTTAATACATTGGCCCAAGCCTTATGCGATCCGTGATAGATGGAAGATCCTAAACGAAGGAACATGGCTTGCATTTGAGGAGTTGTACGAAAAGGGTTTGATCAAGGCTATCGGTGTTAGCAATTTCCTAGAACATCATCTTGAACCTATCTTTGATAAATGCAATGTTATGCCGATGGTAAATCAAATTGAGATTCATCCGCAATATCCGCAATACGATATAGTATCATTTTGTAAGTCGAATGGCATACTTGTTGAGGCATGGAGCCCGCTCATTGGGGGGAGGGCATTTAAGAATGCTATACTAATCGAAATGGCGAAAAAGTATGGCAAGACTGTTTCGCAAATTTGCTTGCGCTGGAGTATACAGATGGGCGCATTACCATTGCCGAAATCGTCAACCGCAGAAAGAATGAGAGAAAATGCCGATATTTTCGATTTTGAAATTTCCGCCGAAGATATTAATGTGTTAAGGCAATTAGAGGAACTTGGCAGTGTGGGTAGTCATCCTGACACTGCAGAATTCTAAATACGCAAAATTACTATCAATATAAGAAAAAGAACGCCCTGCTATAATGCAGAGCGTTCTAATTTTATTTTGTTTAAGGCTCAATACCCCACTGCAATGCTCCACCAATATAGCCTGTAACCTTGTTCCAGTCTGTGAATGATGAACCTGCCTCGTTGAATGAATAGTCGTCAGACTGGTTGAAGTTCGCCCAG
>JAAZLM010000043.1 GCA_012799315.1 Clostridiales bacterium
GGTAAAAAGAGGGGAACAATTTTCACTATCAATAAGAGAAAAAACCGATTCGGCATTGCAATCGGATTACTAGCATTTTGCTTTTTTCTAACGTTCATGTCAAATTATATTTGGGATATTGAGATAGTAGGTAATGAAAACGTATCATCGAGGGAGATACTGCTCACTGCTAGTGAATTAGGTATTAAGAGGGGCACATTCGGCCCTGGCCTAGATCTGCGCACAATAGAGCAGAAAACTTTGCTACTAATAGATGATCTATCATGGGTCGGGATTAATCGTCATGGCAGCAAAATTACAATTGATGTTCGTGAAAGAATCGTTGAGCCGGACGTTGTTGCAAATGATAAGCCATGCAATATTGTCGCCACTAAAACAGGGCAGATCATATATACTGAAGTTTATTCTGGACAGCTTATTGTACCGATCGGCAGTAGTGTTTTAAATGGGAATATTATCGTCAGCGGAATACTTGAAGATGAAGAGGGCAATACTTCATATGTTCATGCAGATGCGAAAATCATAGCAGAATATGAGGAGCAAATGAAATTCTCTGTTCCATTCAAGCAGACGGAAGATATTCTGACCGGCGACATTAAAAAAAGAAATTACATAACTATACTAGGACTTGATTTACCACTATTCATATCAATTCCCTTAAAAGATAGATATGATTATAGTGAGGAAGTTGTAAAATTGAAATTATTCGGTGTTAATCTGCCAATATCAATACGTAAGACTCGCTATGAAAGGTTGGAGGAAAGGAACTTCGTTTATAATAAAGATCAAGCGCATAATGCGATCCTGCAACAAATTTCACGTTATGAGGAATCGATTTTAAAAGATATAGAGATCCTTGAAAAGGATATTGAAGAGGAATCAACAAATGATAATTATGAAGTTACAGTTGATTATGTTTTAAAGGGGAATATAGCTAGGAAAGAGGAGATTTCATTAAATAACGAGAATAGTTCTTTATTGTTGGAATAAAATATGTTATAATAGACTAGCAAGAATATATGATGCCTCAAAATTTGCTGGGTGGGCACACAACGAAAATACCGTAACCAGCGACGGAGATAAGGACTGTGAATGATAGAAAAGATCGTAAAAGTAGATAGTTATGAACAAGTAATATCGTTATTCGGTAAGTACGATGAAAATATAAATATACTCCAGAAAGAATACAATGTCATCATCTTTAGTCGTGGCAGTGATATTAAAATTTCTGGCAAGGAAGAAGATGTCGCCCGTGCATCTAGGGCAGTTGACGGTCTGTTGAGCCTAGTCCGAAAAGGCGAAATTATCAATGAACATAATATAAAATATGTTATTTCTATGGCGAATGAGGGTACGCAAACGGAATTTGAAAACCTATACAACTCATGCATTGCTGTATCCGCATCTGGAAAGCCGGTAAGACCAAAGACAATCACACAGAAGAAATATATTGATGCTATTACAAATAACACAATTACACTAGGTGTTGGCCCTGCAGGAACAGGTAAGACATATCTTGCCGTATCAATGGCGGTAAAGGCTCTGAAGGCTGATGATGTAACTAAAATTATATTAACACGTCCTGCGGTCGAGGCGGGGGAGAAACTAGGATTTCTACCCGGGGATTTACAGACGAAAGTTGATCCTTATCTTCGCCCATTATATGATGCGCTATTCGATATGCTTGGAGCAGAAGCATTTCACAGAAATTTGGAACGCTCTAGTATAGAGGTGGCTCCACTTGCCTATATGAGGGGAAGAACTCTTGATGATGCTTTTATTATTCTTGATGAGGCGCAGAACTCAACACCTGAACAGATGAAAATGTTCCTCACAAGACTCGGATTCAACAGTAAAATGATTATAACGGGTGACGTCACTCAAATTGACCTGCCCGATGCTAGGCGTTCTGGCTTAATTGATGCGATGAATGTCCTTAACGATGTTGAAGATATATCAATAGTAAATTTCACTGAAAAAGATGTTGTGCGTCATAGATTAGTTCAGGAAATAGTCAAGGCATATGAGAAAAACAAAGACGAAAGCGGGAAAAACAAGTCATGGTAAAAGTTAAAGTATATATTAAAAATAATCAAAAAGTTGCAAAAATCCCAGTAGGGATCCGACTCCTAATTAGGAAGTGTTGCCAAGCGGTGCTGGTGAAAGAGGAATTTGAAGAGAGTGCAGAGGTAAGTGTTACATTCGTTAGCAATAAGCAAATCAAGGATTTAAATAATGAATTTCGCAACATAAATAAAGAAACAGATGTATTATCGTTCCCATTAGGACAAGATGGCGAATATGATATTAATCCCGATACTGGCTCTCTCCAATTAGGCGATATTGTGATTTCTATCGAAAAGGCGATTGA
>JAAZLM010000044.1 GCA_012799315.1 Clostridiales bacterium
AGGATAAAAATGCGAAATTAATTATCGAAGCATTGCGAACGCATTTAGGCATAATATCGCAAGAATTCGATGGTACGATTTCGATTTTAAATTTGGAGGTGTAGCAAATGTTAAAGATAAGCTTACAGTTTTTTGCTCAGAAAAAGGGTGGAGGATCGACGAGGAACGGTCGTGACTCAAAAGCTAAAAGACTTGGTGTTAAGCGTGCAGACGGTCAATTCGTTCTAGCAGGCAATATCCTTATTCGCCAACGTGGAACAAGAATTCATCCAGGCAATGGCGTTGCAAAGGGTAAGGACGATACATTATTCGCTCTTGTTGATGGTACAGTAAGGTTCGAGCGCATGGGCAAGAACAGAAGAAAAGTTAGCGTATACGCTGAGCAATAAATATTTAAATTACAACCCCCTTAAAATTTAAGGGGGTTTGTAGCTTAACGTCATTATAGTCATACATCCACCGAAAGGTGGATTTTTATTTAAGAAAAGAAGAAATGAATGTGTTTATAGCGCATTCCTACATAATATATGTTTAGGGGGGATTTTATGTTTGTTGATAAGGCGCAAATTACAATTAAAGCGGGCAATGGCGGGAATGGTGCGGTTTCGTTCAGGAGAGAGAAGTATATTCCTGCTGGCGGTCCCGATGGTGGCGATGGTGGTAAAGGCGGCGATGTAATTTTCGTCGTTGATGATAACTTTTCTACCTTAATAGACTTCAGATATAAGAAGAAATACGTTGCTGAGAACGGTGAAAACGGCGGCAAGGCTAAATGCTTTGGTAAAAAGGGCGAGGATCTGATAGTTAAAGTGCCCAGGGGCACTTTAATACGTGATGCGAAAACAGGCCGGATAATCGCAGATATATCAAGTGATGAACCAGTCACAATAGCAAAAGGCGGAAGAGGCGGATGGGGCAATCAACACTTTGCAACTGCTTCTAGGCAGATTCCCCGCTTTGCTAAACCGGGGCATCTTGGTGAAGAAATTGTCGTCACTCTAGAGTTAAAGCTCCTTGCGGATGTGGGCTTAGTTGGATTCCCCAATGTGGGAAAATCAACTCTAGTTTCCGTTGTTAGCGCTGCTAAACCTAAAATTGCAAACTATCATTTTACAACTTTATCACCGGTATTAGGAGTTGTAAAAGTCGAGGCGGAAAAGTCATTTGTAATGGCGGACATCCCCGGCTTAATCGAGGGAGCGAGCGAAGGTGTTGGACTTGGGCATGAATTCTTACGCCATGTTGAGAGATGCAGACTAATTGTCCATGTAGTCGATGTTTCGGGAATTGAAGGACGTGATCCTATTGAGGATTTTAATGCCATCAATAGAGAATTGGTGAATTTCAGCAAGGAATTGTCTACCCGTCCTCAAATTGTTGCAGGGAATAAAAGTGATCTTGCATCGGAAGAGCAGGTAGCGCAGTTCAGAGAATTTATTGAGAGTCAGGGTATGGAATTCTTTCCCATTAGTGCGGCAACAACGCTGGGAACATCGGAACTTGTATCGGCAATAGCAACCGAGCTTGATAAACTCCCGCCGATAAAAGAATATGAGCCGGAGCCACTCACAGATGAAGAAATTCAGCAGATGGAGGAAGATCAAACAGGTTTCAATATCGAGATCGAAGATGGTGTATATGTTGTTGATGCTCCATGGCTAGGACAGATATTGTCGACGGTGAACATCGATGACTATGAATCACTCCAGTACTTTCAACGAGTGCTTCGATCTAGCGGTATAATCGATAAATTAGTAGAGATGGGAATTAAGGATGGCGATTCTGTCAGCGTATTCGATTTCCGATTTGACTATATCGAGTAAACACGACAATTATAAAAAGGAAAGGCGTTGACATAAATGCTTGACAAACCGCTTTCGCCCCTTGAGGCAAAGCAGTACAGTCCATTGGCACTTGCATTTTTCGGTGATGCGGTATATGAATTGATAGTTAGGCAAAGACTAATACTATCTTCAAATATGCAAGCTGGTAAGCTGCATTCACTTGCAGTATCTAAAGTTAGGGCAAGCTATCAGGCTATGGCATCTAAAGAGATTGAAGATCACCTAACGGACGAAGAGGAATGTATCTTCCGCCGTGGTAGGAATGCAAATACCACCACAGTTCCAAAAGGCGTCACAACTGCACAATATCATATGGCAACGGGATTAGAGGCTTTATTCGGATATTTATATTTGATCGGTGATGTCGACCGAATCAACGAACTTATTACATTAATATGGGACTTAGAGGATTAGCACGGTTCAGAAAGGGTGTAATTATGAAACGTAGCGGGAGATCAAATGCTATCAAATGGGTGTTGGATATAATAATAATCCTAATCGGCACAGCGATATTTGCAATCGGTGTGCATTCATTTACTGCACCTAGCAAAATAGCGCCCGGAGGTGTCACCGGTATATCGACGGTAATTAACTATTTAACGAACATACCAATCGGTGCAGTTGTTGCTGCTATCAATGTGCCCATTATCATTCTAGGATTCTTCTTCCTAGGTAGGAAATTAATTGTTAAGACGATAATATCAACAATAGCATTCTCCATTCTAGTTGACTATGGGTTCGAGCATCTTCCCGTATATCAGGGCGATTTGATGATAGCATCGTTGTTCGGCGGTGCCTTTATCGGAATCGGTCTTGGTATCGTATATACGAGGGAGGGAACAACGGGCGGAATGGATATCATAAACCGCCTAATACAGACAAGAGTTCCCCATGTTAAACTTGGCAGAATCACATTAGCTACCGATGTTGTAGTAATTACAATCGCTACACTTGCATTCAAGGACATTAATGCGGCACTATATGCAGTAATTGCAATGTATGTTTCAACACATATGATGGATGTCCTAATGTACGGCATGAACGAGCGCAAACTAATGCTAATAGTAACACAGCGACCGCATCCAATATCGGAGCGGATAATCAAAATGAACCGTGGTGTAACAATAATCAAAGCGCAAGGAGCATATTCGGGAATGGATAATAATGTTATCCTATGCGCAGTTGCTAAGAATCAGTATTATAGAGTTAGAAGAATCGTGACGGAAATTGATCCGAAAGCTTTTATTATCATAACAAGTGCTGCCGAGGTGTTCGGGGAGGGATTTAACCCTCTTTCGTAAGTGGCGGGCATTTTGCTTGCGTAGGAAGAATCTATGTGATATACTGAATATGAATTTCCAGCGGGAAGTTAAATATATTTTTGAAAGGTTGATATCATGGCAGGCCATTCCAAATGGAGTAATATTAAGAAGAAAAAAGAGAAAACTGATGCACAGCGCGCGAAGATATTTACTAAAATCGGTCGTGAAATTTCCGTTTGCGTGAGGGAGGGTGGACCTGACCCAACTACTAATGCTAGGCTAAGGGATCTAATAGCTAAAGCAAAATCGAACAACGTACCGAATGATAATATAGATCGCCTAATTAAGAAAGCATCGGGAGATGGCGATAGAGAAACATATGAAAACATTGTCTATGAGGGCTACGGGCCAAATGGCGTTGCTGTTATCGTAGAATGTCTATCCGACAACCGCAACAGAACTGCATCGGATATGCGCCATTACTTTGATAAATTCGGCGGTAATCTTGGTACGACGGGCTGCGTATCCTTTATGTTCACACAAAAGGGCGTAATAATCGCCGAAGCAGGTGATCGTGACGAAGAGCAAGTTATGGAAGATTGCTTTGAGGCAGGTGCTGAGGATTTCTCTATTGAAGATGGCGAGGTCGAATTCCTAACTGAAGTGAGCGACTTTTCGGCGGTGAGGGACTATATCGCTGATAAGGGATACACTATCACATCGGCAGAGATCGAACAAATTCCATCTACATACACAAAGCTTGAGGATGAGGAGTCAATTACTAAAATGACGAAACTCCTAGATGCACTTGAGGATAATGATGATGTTCAAGATGTATGGCATAACTGGGAGTATGATGGAGAAGAATAATTTGAGTGATCATATTAGCATAGTAGAGCTGCTAAGCGAACATATTAGCATATGGGACTATCTATCAAATACAGATAGGCCCATTGTGCTATACGGAATGGGCGATGGTGCGATAAAAGTGATGAATGCACTATCACAATACGGGAAAAAGCCCGATGCCATTTTTGCAAGTGATGAATTTGTGCGTGGGCATGAATTCCTATCCTACCCCGTGTTGAAGCTTTCGGACATTGAGCGGATGTATTCGCATCCGATAATCCTGCTATGTTTCGCTGCTGGATACGACAGTCTATTAAATAGAATATATGAATTAGCTAATAGGCATGAGCTTTATGCACCTGATCTACCCGTAATTGGTGGCGGACTTTTTGATTATCAATATATGTTAGATAATCAAAAAGATATAGAAGAAGTCTATAATTTATTAGAAGACGAATTGTCAAGGCAAGTTTTCATTAATATATTGAACTTTAAAATCAGCGGTAAAATCCATTATCTCAAGGACATCACAACAATGCGTGACGAGGTCTTTGAGAGTATTATTATGACTAAATCGGGCGACACTTATATTGATGCGGGCGCATATAATGGTGATACAATTGACGAGATGCTGAAATTTACTAAAGGTGAGTTAGGCAGGATTGTCGCCTTTGAACCCGATAAAAAGAATTTCAAGAAGTTGCAGAGAAATACAGAGAATTTGCAATTTGTTCAGCTCCATTATGCAGGAGTATGGAATGAGGATAGCACGGTGAATTTCTTATCAAAGGCGGGGAGACATTCATCAATATCGGGTAAAGGTACGCCGACTAAGATGCGGAGCATCGATAAAGTGCTTGCAGGTGATCGTGCCGATATTATGAAATTCGATGTAGAAGGTGCAGAGTTCGAGGCTTTATTAGGAGCGAAAGACACAATTGCCGAATATTCACCTAGGATCATGCTATCACTCTATCATAGGAATGAAGATATTTTCAAGCTACCATTACTGTTAAAGCGGCTAAATCCGCAATACCGCATTTTCATGCGACATCACCCATATATCCCGGCATGGGAGACGAATTTATATGCAAGTATATAGAAAATAAGTATTTTTGCAAGTTTCATAAATACATCTTGCAAAATCAAGCTAAATATATTACAATAGTAATGGCAGATTATCCAGATATAAAAATTTAATATGCAGTAAAGAAGGGAAGATTTTATTATGAAGGCATATGCGGCGCTTTCTAATGAGGAGCTTATCACATTAAAAAGGGAACTAGAATCGGAGTATACCGAATTCAAGAATAGAAACCTAACTCTTGATATGTCAAGGGGCAAACCGTCGACCGATCAGCTAGATTTATCTAAGGGGATGCTAGAAAGCCTAAAAAGTGACGATTATATATCGGAAGATGGCACTGATTGCAGGAATTACGGCATACTTGACGGTATTAAGGAAGCAAAGCAGATGTTCTCACAAATGTTGGATGTATCGACAAAGGAGATTATCATAGGCGGTAATTCTAGCCTCAATCTCATGTACGATATAATAGCACGGGCAATGATATTCGGCGTATTAGATAGTGAAAAGCCGTGGGGCAAGTACGATAAAATAAAATTCCTAGCTCCTAGCCCCGGCTATGATAGGCATTTCGCTATATGTGAGCATTTTGGCATTGAGATGATTACTATTGAGCTCAATGACGATGGGCCGGATATGGATAGAATTGAAGAACTTGTCCGCACAGATGAAACGATCAAAGGGATATGGTGTGTTCCAAAATATTCGAATCCTGATGGAATTACATATTCCGATGAAGTAGTACATCGATTTGCTAATCTTCGCCCGGCGGCTAAGGATTTCAGAATATTCTGGGATAATGCATATTGTGTGCATGATTTAACCGACAATCCTGATAAACTACTAAATTTGCTTGATGAATGTAAGAAGAATGGCAATGACAATATGCCGCTCATGTTCGCATCTACCGCTAAAATTTCTTTTGCGGGTTCTGGCATTGCGATGGTGGCGGCTAGTGAGGATAATATTAATTTTATTAAAAAACAGATGTCAATCCAGACAATAGGATCTGACAAGATTAATCAGCTCAGGCATGTCCGATTCTTCGGCGATTTTAATGGGATACTTGAACATATGAAAAAGCATCGCAGTATAATCGCACCAAAGTTCGACGTTGTTATCGGCATGCTCGATAATGAAATTGCACCGCTCGGAATTGCAAGCTATCGTAAGCCGAATGGCGGATACTTCATCTCACTCAATACGATGGATGGTTGTGCTAAACGTGTAGCATCACTATGTAAAGATGCAGGTGTAACATTGACACCGGCGGGAGTTACATTCCCATATTCATCGGATACGAGGGATAGGAATATCCGTATAGCACCGACATACCCGCCCGTATCGGAATTAAAGGTCGCAATGGAATTACTGTGTTTATGTATAAAGTTAGCATCGGTAGAGAAGTTGCTAGGGCAATAAAAAAATAATTAAGGCATGCTGTAATTGTACAGCATGCCTTTTTGTATGTATATTAAGTTTCTTCAATTGGCTCATCGGGTTCCTTCTTTTTAGGGAAGTTAATTGTCAAATTGATGATAATTGATACGATAACACCGAATGCCGTTTCCGCAAATCTTTTGAATGCAAATGCATATGGGTCGGAGTCTTTATTGAGAATTATGACGGATAGCAACACGAAACAGGCAACAGCGGCAGCCTCTTTTTTATTGAATTTATTGCTCACATATAGTGTAGCAATTACCGCTATTGTAATACAAACTTGAAATAGATAGGGAGATGTAATGTTCCTAGTTAGGAAGATTGCCGGCACTGCCATTGCCCCACCTATGAAAGTTGATATGACACGATTAAAGCCATGACGTTTTGAATTTTCAACAGTATCCTGCATAGATATTATTGCGCCCATGCACGCATAGAAAGATAAATCTCCTTTTATTAAATACATTGTAATTAGACATATATGAACGGAGATAGCAGTTTTAATAATCCGCATACCAATACCATGCTTTTTATGAAAATCATAAAGAAAGCTCAGCATCTTCTTCATATTTAATTATTTCCCCTTTATTGTTAAATACATATAGATATTTTAGTTTGCAACATTATCTTCGCCTTTCGTTGCGATGCGTTTCTTATAAAATATAAATGCAAGTACAAGGAATATTACCCCTAATACGACCAGTGCGATGAAAGAATAAGTGTCCATATATATAAGTACATTCTCCCATAAATCGCCCAGAGCCTTGCCAAGATATACTAGCACGATATTCCATATAAAAGTCCCTGCAGTCGTTAGCAATAGGAATATGGGCATCTCCATTTTTGTTATGCCCGCTGGAATGGAGATTAAACTCCTGACAATAGGTATGAATCGGCAAAAGAAAACTGTCGTTTTACCCTTTTTAGAAAACCACTCGGTCGACTTGCTTACATCTTCCTTCTTAAAACGCAGGATTCTGCCCACTTTACTATCGATTAATCTTTCCAGCCTTTGCGGATTGAGGATTCTCCCCACTCCGTATAAAACGAGAGCGCCGAGAACAGCGCCAATTGTCGCAGAAATGACAACTCCCCAATAAGTCATCCTAGATGACAATGTTAAAAAACCGCCAAATGTTAGAATAACCTCCGACGGAATCGGAGGAAATATATTTTCGATCGCTATTAGTAACAAAACAAGGACATATCCTAGGATGCCAACATCGGCAAATTTCATCAACACTTCGGTTATAAACTCTTGCATCATTTCACCTCTAAAACTATTAATAGACCATATATATAATGCCACAATAAAATGCGAAAGTCAAGATGACACACCTTATATTAGGGCGGCTGCAATCATCATCAATGAAAAACATCTTTTTTCGTGCTTATGCTTGTCTACATCTATATCGTATGTTATAATTAACTGTATTATGCAGTTAGAGATTATGCCCTTTGGCTAATCTTACTATTTTTTCGGAGGTTATTATGACAAAAAGTTATGAAAGTCCTTTTTCGACGAGATATGCCAGTGATGAAATGCAGTATCTATTTTCTGCCGACAAGAAATTCACCACATGGAGGCGCCTATGGATAGCCCTAGCAAAAGCAGAGCAAAAGCTAGGATTACCCATAACTGATGAGCAAATCAAGCAGCTTGAAGATAATGCAAATAACATTAATTATGATGTTGCCGCAAAGAGGGAGAGGGAGGTTCGCCATGACGTTATGGCGCATGTCTATGCCTATGGTAAGCAATGCCCTGATGCAAGCGGTATAATTCACCTAGGGGCGACATCTTGCTATGTTGGTGATAACACTGACATAATAATAATGAAAGAAGCGATGGAAGTTGTCCGCCGCAAACTCATTAATGTAATAGCTAATTTATCTAAATTTGCAGATGAATATAAAGACCTACCAACATTGGGATATACCCATCTACAACCGGCTCAGCTCACAACAGTTGGCAAGAGGGCTACCCTATGGCTATATGAATTCCTGCTTGATTTAGAGGAAATCGAATATAGAATTTCCACGCTTAAACTACTTGGATCAAAAGGTACAACAGGAACACAGGCAAGCTTCGTAGAACTGTTCGAGGGCGATACAGAAAAGATTGACGAACTTGAAAGATTAATTTGTGAGGAAATCGGCATCGATGGTGTTGTTCCAGTTTCAGGACAGACCTATTCGAGAAAAGTCGACGCACAAATTCTATCAGTGCTCAGCGGTGTGGCACAATCGGCCAGTAAATTTTCACACGATATGCGTATTCTGCAAAGCTTCAAAGAGATGGAAGAACCATTCGAAAAGAGCCAAATCGGTTCATCGGCAATGCCATACAAACGCAATCCAATGAGATGTGAGAGGATTTCAGCGCTATCAAGATATGTTATCATCAATAGCATTAATCCATCGTTCACGGCGGCAACACAATGGTTTGAGAGAACACTTGATGATTCAGCTAATAAGAGAATTTCAGTTGCGGAGGCTTTCCTAGCGGTGGACTCTATCATGAATATAATGCTCAGCGTTACCGATGGTCTTGTCGTATATCCGAAAGTCATTGAACAAAGGCTAGGTAATGAATTGCCATTCATGGCGACGGAAAATATTATGATGCAAGCTGTGAAAAAAGGCGGCAACCGTCAAGAATTACATGAGAAGCTTCGTTCACATTCGATCGAAGCTGCAAGGTTAGTTAAAGAGCAGGGACTTGAAAACGATCTAGTTGAACGGATAAGTTCGGATAGTGACTTCATGCTAACGAGGGAAGAAATTGAGGAGATTTTAAAGCCCGAGAATTTCGTCGGTAGATCTATTGAACAGGTTGAACGCTTCCTTTCTTCCTATATATTGCCTATTCTAGATGATA
>JAAZLM010000045.1 GCA_012799315.1 Clostridiales bacterium
CACTAAAGAATTAAGCAGCAAAAAAACAAGAGTACCCATTCTACTAGTCGTATTGCCAGAGGAAGTACGGGACAATTCGGAACATAAAAAGATTATTGATGAGATCGTATCCGAAATAGAAAAAGAATGCGTACCTATTCTTAATAGCTTTAGTATTTTTCTCAGTAATATCATGGATGGCAGTATTTAAAAATAAGCAATCATTAGAGGTGGAATATGAAGTCATTCTTGAGAAGGCAATTAAGCTCGAAGAAAAAGGAATATACATAGATGCTATCGATCTATATCAAAAGGCACATAAAATAAAGCCCAATAATTACGATATAGCCATGAGAATAGTTAACTCACAAAAAGAGTTGAACGATGAAAAGGGCTTCATAGCTGCCTGTGACATGGCTATTAAAATTAATCCCTCCGATGATGAAGTATATTTATTAAAAGCTAATTATTTCATTGATAAAAATGCATATAAAACTGCATTTGATGTTCTAGGATCTGCGACTCAAGTTAAAGATGATTCAGCAATCAATGCCCTACTTGAAAGCATAAAGTACGAATATATCAACAAATTTCTGCAATGCCACGATATGAAGAATTGGTATTCGGTCAAGAATTCATCGTATTCAACTGTGAAAGTTGATGAGAAATGGGGAATTAATACGTCCTCTGGGAATAGGGCCTTAAGGTACGAATATGACTATCTAGGTCGCTATTCACAGGAAGAAAAGATAATCCCATGCATGAGGGATGGCGAGTACTACTATATTGATATAAAAGGTAATAAAAAGCTCGTTGGTGATGAAAAGTATCAATATTTAGGCTCGTTCGGAGATGGATTTGCACCGGCGCAAAGGAATGACAAATTCGGCTATATAGATAGGGATTTTAACGAATTTTCATTTGACTATGATTTTGCAGGCGGATTTGCCCACGGGATTGCCGCAGTTAAAAGGAATGAGAAATGGGCAATAATCGATAGTTCTTTTAAGACGATAACAGATTTTACATATGATGATATTCTGGTCGACGATTATGGATTCTGTTCTGAGTACGGAGTGTTCTTTGCTAAAAAAGATGGCGAATACAAACTTTATAATTCGGCGGGGGAGCAGATTTCTTCTCGTGGGTATTCGAGCGCAAAACTTTTTACATCTAAAGAGCCAGCCGCCGTTGAAGTCAATGATGAATGGGGCTGGATCGATATAAACGGCGAGCAGTTTATTGAGCCGCAATATAAAGATGCGCAGTCTTTTTCGCTTAATCTAGCGCCCGTGCTAATTGATGGAATCTGGGGATACATCAATGCAGATAACAAAATTGCCATTGAACCTAATTTTGAATATGCAAAGCCTTTTTCAAAGAGAGGTTCAGCCTTTGTCAAGAATCAAGAAAAGTGGAACTTGATAACTTTATATGAATATGACGATTAAGAAATTGGGGGGGAAGTCTAATGAAATTCACCTTTGAAAATAGTGGTGGTAATACATATTTAGTATATGAAATCAATAATGAAGTAGAGATTGATGCTATTTGCATGGGTATGGTAACTAATAACGATATTGAAGGTATATTACCGTTTATTTTTACTCAAATGGATAGTAAGAGATATTTAAAATATAATATTTCATCAAAAATTACTCTTGAGAGATTTTTAGCTAGTACAGTATTAATAAGGGGAAAAGGGAGCTCGGCAATATTTCACCACCACTTCAAAGTGCAGTGCCGATAGGGCAGCGAAACACCAACAATGTCCCGATGCAGAGTGCATCATTCGGTGAAACGACGGTGTTGAGCGATGAAAGCGCCGGCGAAACAACTGTGCTTTCAAATACTTCTTATTCGCAATCGCTGACACCGCATTTGATTAGAGAAAAGACGAAACAGGTAGTGTTCGTTGATAAATCCGTACTAAGAATTGGTGCGGAACAGAGCTATGCGGACTTCTATTTGGGGGACAATCCCGCCATTAGTAGGAGCCATGCAGACATAGTAATGCGTGATGGGGAATTCTACATTGTTGACAATAATTCGACAAATCAAACATTTGTAGATGGTAGAGTGATCCAGCCCGGGATTGAAGTTAAAATAGACCACGGCACAATTTTCACATTAGCTGACGAAAAATTTGAATTTAAATTGTATTAAGGTTATAATAGAAGCATGATATATTAAAATCGTAATAGAGATGGTGATGATGTGGATTTTCTAGTTTCAGCACAAAGCGACGTCGGCATAGTTAAAGTTACAAATCAGGACAGCCTATCTGTTAAAACCGCCAGCACGCCAATGGGCAAAATCGCCTTCGCTGTGCTATGTGATGGAATGGGCGGACTTCAAAAAGGCGAGGTAGCAAGTGCGACATTAGTGAAAGCATTTTCCGATTGGTTCAATTGTGATCTAAAGAATCTTATAGCGAGTGGATTTAATTCAATGCGATTGCAACAGGCATGGAATGAAATTGTCACATTCAATAACCAGAAAATTATGAATTATGGCAATAATAATTGCATACGACTGGGCACAACTATTACAGCAATGCTGATAATAGAGGGTAAATATTACATATTAAATATTGGCGATACCCGTGCGTATAAGATAGATGACAAGATTGATAAAATCACCCAAGACCAAACAGTAATAGCGAGGGAGATTCTAAAAGGGAGTATAAGCGAGGTTGCGGCTAAGCAAGACCCCAGACGGGGAATTTTGCTGCAATGCGTTGGCGCATCGAATGTTATAGCGCCGGATTTTTTCAGTGGTGATGTTAAGCCGAATGAGGTCTATATGCTATGTTCCGATGGATTCCGCCATGAAATAACAGAAGATGAGATGTTCAGCAATCTAAATCCGAATATAGTGGAAAACACCTACATCATGGACGAACGAATGAAGTATTTAATCGAGTTAAACAAACAACGACAGGAGAGAGACAATATATCAGTAGTGCTTATAAAAACAATTTGAGGTGAATAGCTGTGCTGGAAATAGGCTCATTAGTTGACGGCAAATACAAAGTGCTTAATATAATTGGGCAGGGCGGTATGAGCGTAGTCTATCTTGCTATGAATGAAAAGGCCAATAAACAGTGGGCAATTAAGGAAGTAAGAAAAGACGGTATTAAGAACTTTGAGCTTGTTAAGCAAGGATTAATTGTAGAAACTGACATGCTTAAAAAGCTATCGCATCCTAATTTACCAAGTATAATTGACGTTATTGATCAAGATGGAACATTCTTAATAGTAATGGATTACATACAGGGGAATCCGCTTGATAAGACACTTGAGGAGGAGGGCGCCCAACCGCAAGAATTAGTTATCGAATGGGCGAAGCAAATTTGTGATGTTCTGGAATATCTCCATACTAGAACGCCGCCGATCATTTACCGTGATATGAAACCTGCGAACCTTATGTTAAAGCCCGATGGGACAATTACCCTAATCGACTTTGGAACGGCGAGGGAATTCAAACATCAGAATCTTGCCGATACAACATGTTTAGGAACTCAAGGCTATGCAGCACCCGAGCAATTCGGTGGAATTGGTCAAACCGATGCGAGAACGGATATATACTGCCTTGGAACGACATTATACCATCTGGTGACGGGACATAATCCTAGTGAACCGCCATATGAGATGTATCCAATTGGGTATTGGAATTCTTCCTTATCCGAGGGGCTTGAGAAAATTATCGAGAAGTGCACGCAGCGCAATCCCGATGATAGGTATCAGTCGTGCGCAGAATTGCTATATGCACTTGAGCATTTTGAAGAAATTGACGATGCATATCGGAAAAGGCAAAAGAAAAGACTTGCGATCTTTTCAGTAACATTTTTATTAACGATACTATTCCTTACCACATCGGTACTAGCGCATATTGGGGCGCAAAAGGCGAAAATTGCCGATTATAATAGTAAAATTGAGCTAGCTGAAAAAACTACCGATCAAAAGGCGAAAGAAGAACTATATATCGAGGCAATTAATATTAATCCATCGGATAAGACTGCGTATTTAGGATTGATAAAGGACTATCTAGAAGATACTAATTTTTCACTTGAAGAGGAAAGACAGATCGAATTACTAAGAATATCCAATGCAAGCAATTCTAATAAGAAGTTAATGGATTACTTAAAAAGCAATCCCGAAGATTATGCGGAAGTTTGCTTCGAGCTTGGCACGGCTTATTGGTATTACTATGAAAAGGAAGAAAGCCGCCAAACATCGGCAGTTGTATGGTTTGCCGAAGTTGTGCAACATGAGAAGAACAACCAGATGAATAAGAATCGTGCCATGATTTTCAGAGATATAGGGACATTCCACAAGGATATTCGCCGATTGCAGGACGAGGGCAATGACGCCGGGCATTATAAATTATATTGGGACAACCTAAAAAGACTAAAAGAAGTCAATGACGAAAGACCGGATAGAGAGGCTATCACAGTGCGGTTATATAAAGAAATTGTCAGTCAAACATATAATTATTGCAAGTATTATAGAGATGATGGAATTAATAAGGCGGAGATTGTTTCCATGCTAGATAATATCGAGGCAGACCTTATTAAAATGGATAGCACGCAGGAGCGAATTAAGCAAGAGGTGCAGGATTTACTACCTCTTATTAAAGATACAACCGCAATCGTAAATGCTACATATATGAGATAATAGACGGGGGGAGCTTTATGGATGGCCTATTTCAGACCTATAAACTAGTGTTCTTAATATCGGTTATTGTCTGCATAATTTTTCTTATAATATCGCTTATTATGTTCATCAGGTTTAATATTCCGAAGATAATCGGCAATATAACGGGAATTACCGCTAAAAGGGCAGTTAAACGAATGCGAGAGGAAAATAAAAACAGGGAAGCCAAGGCGGGTAATGTTGCCCAGTTTAAAGAGGAAGGTGCAAAAACGACGCAGAAGTTCAAGCCAATTAACAATGTAAAAATGGCGCCGGCCCTCAGTGGGGGGAGGCAAATTGTTACGGCTAGACTTGATAGCAACAATTTCAATACCGCAAATAGCATGAAGCCAATGTATGTAACAACTATTCTAGGCAATTCAAATGAAGAATACGCAACATGTGTCCTTAATGAAAATGGCAATGATAATTTTATTATCGAACAGGACATTACTATGATTTTCACCGATGAGATAATTAGCTAAAGGAGATGACGTTATGACAATTATTAGAAGTAATTTTGAGAAATTCCTAGCAACAATCATAGCAATTTCGCTACTGCTTACACTCATTCCAATAGCCGCTTTAGATGTTAAAGCGCAGGAAGGAGCCGCCTTCATATTTGCGGTTGAGGACG
>JAAZLM010000046.1 GCA_012799315.1 Clostridiales bacterium
AAAGCACTAATCACCAAGGAGTCGTTGCGACGATAGCTTGTGCTGAATATTCAAGTATTGATAGAATGTTTGAATTTGCAAAAGAAAAAGATGTACCGCCATTCATTATAATCGCCGATGGAATAGAAGACACCCATAATTTAGGTGCAATTATAAGATCGGCTGAAGCTGCCGGTGCGCATGGATTGATAATTCCTAAAAGGAGGAGTGCATCACTCAATGCGACCGTATATAAAACATCTGCCGGAGCGGCAAGTGTCCTCCCTATTGCAAGAGTTGCGAACATCTCCGATGCAATTGAACAGCTAAAGCAGCGTGGTATGTGGATATACGGTGCGGACATGGACGGAGAACAATGGGACACCGTCAATTATGATGGCAATGTTGCTATTGTGATAGGTTCTGAAGGTAGAGGAATTAGCAGACTCGTTAAGGAGAAATGCGATTTCCTCGTTAGTTTACCAATGCTAGGGCGGATTAACTCGCTCAACGCATCAGTAGCGGCGGGAATAATAATGTATGAAGTTGTAAGGCAAAGGATTAAGACGCATTAGTTATTATATATGAACACATCTACTAAACCCATGATAAGGAGAGTTCGATCATGACAGGAAATAAGGGCTTTTCAGTCGACGATATTCTTAATGAAATCGGATCTAGTGACAACCGTGCCAAAAATACTGTGAACGATGATTTCGATATTGATGAAATACTAAATTTCAAACCTAATAAGACGACCGCCCCATCTAATATAAGCGATCAAGCACAATCCGTTAATGTCAAATCACGAAAGGCGAACAAGCCGCAACCACGTGGCAAGATCGACGAAGAACCGAATAAAAGCATTAAAGAACGCCCCATTGAAATTGGCGGCGGTATTTCTATTGACGATGCTGGGCAAATTCCTCCTAAAAAAGCACCCGAAAATAATAACAATGCCTTCAAGGTAGAAAAGCTAATTAAGATAGATGATTCCCCACCGCCCTCCCCAAAGAAGGTAGAGAAGACAACACAAAAAAGTAAAACCGCCACGATGCAGGGCAGTATTACGGGCACATCAGTTAAGGATTCTCGCAGTAATGACGCATTGCTAGAGTCATTGCGACAGAAAAAGGCATCTCAACGCAGTGCCGACCATACAATTATCATGCCCCCTGTTAAAGTGGATAAATCCGACAGCTTTAAATTAAGCATGGACTATCGTAGTAAGGCGCTCCCCGATACTGCAAAAATGGATTTAGACCACCCACTAATTGAACAGCAGAAAATGGTGGAATTGCGGGAAAGACGCAAGCGCAAGATACGTGATTTTGTTCTAGTTAGTGATGATATTCAAATACATGATGAAGTCGAAGTCGATGATGGCGATATAGCAAGAGAAATTGATGATTATAATAATTATGAGGATACGGCTGCTATAATCAACGACTTAAATCAGATTAAAATTAGCCTGTTAATGCGGTTCTTCATGCTATTCTTCATGGGCGGAGCATCATTATATATTGCCGCCGCTAATGAATACGGGCTGCCTTTACTCGATTTTCTCACTAAGGCAACTAATCCAGAAAGCTATATGTACACGAACATAATCCTCGGTATACTATCGTCGTTAGTTTGTTATACTGTATTGTCAAGTGGCTTTTCCAATCTAATCAGCTTAAAGGCAGATAGCGATAGCATCTGCGCTCTTGCAATGGTATCAAGCATACTCTGTGCAATCATTATGCTATTTAATTCTGAATTACTGACACTCGGCAATACAAATATATATATTACTGTTGCGATATACGGACTACTCTTCAACACTGTTGGAAAACTACTCATAGTTAGCCGAACTAAACGCAATTTTAGATTTATATCGGGCGATAGTGAGAAGTATTCCATGTCTATTATAGAAGATGAGGAGGTCGCCGAAGATATAACAAGAGGGACAATGACGGACTTCCCCCATTTGGCAACGATGAGAAAGACGGACTTCCTTACTGATTTCTTGAAAAATTCCTATTCACTCGACTACTCCGATCATCTCAGTCGGCGTGTCACACCGATAATATTGCTACTATCGGTTGCATTCGGGATATTATCGTACATTAAGACAAGTAGCCTGAACAGCGCACTTTCAGCATTCGCTGCTATTGCTTGTATTGGATCGCCATTTGCAACTATGTTAATTGCAAATAACCCGTTATCCCGTGCTTCTAAGAAGATGATGCCCAGCGCATCAGTTATTCTAGGATATTCCACAATAGAAACTTTTGCAGAAACAAATTCCGTTCTTGTCGATGCAGCTCAGTTATTCCCTGAGGGATCAATAGACTTAATCGGATTTAAAATATTCGGCGATACGAAAATTGACGATGCTTTCCTTGATGCTGCAAGTCTAGCTATTGAGGCTCA
>JAAZLM010000004.1 GCA_012799315.1 Clostridiales bacterium
AAAAGGGGAATTGGACTTTATGCGAGATAGTAATTTCATCAACAAATTGAAGTTACCTCAAGACATTAAAGGGCTAACGCTTGAGCAAAAAAAGCATCTGTGTGATGAGATTCGCTCATTTCTCATAGAATCAGTTGGTAAAACTGGCGGGCATTTAGCATCGAATCTTGGGACGGTAGAGCTTACTGTCGCTTTGCATAGCGTATTTTCATCACCACACGATAAAATTGTTTGGGATGTTGGGCATCAATCATATACGCATAAAATCCTGACAGGTAGGCTTGATAAATTTAATACATTAAGGCAACTAGATGGGATTTCCGGCTTTCCTAAGCCGAGTGAATCCGAGCACGATTCGTTCATATCGGGGCATAGTAGCACATCAATTTCTGCCGCATTCGGACTTGCAACCGCAATGCGCCTTCAAGGTGATGACAATAGCGTTGTTGCGGTAATAGGTGATGGCGCATTGACGGGCGGGCTTGCGTATGAAGGGCTGAATAATGCTGGCAAAAGTGATGAAAATCTAATCATTTTACTTAATCATAATGATATGTCTATCTCTAAAAATGTTGGAGCATTCGCACGGTATCTAGCACATATACGTTCTAAACCGAGCTACTTTAAGACAAAAGCCGTCGTGAAAAAGACAATTACCAAGACCCCCATAATAGGTAAAGGCGTAAATAGATTCATCCATGCGGCGAAAACTGGCATTAAAGAGATGCTATATCACAGCAATATATTTGAGAGTTTTGGTTTTATATATTTAGGGCCAATTGATGGTCACAATATTGCAGAAGTCATTAAAACTCTTGAAGTAGCAAAAAGGTTAAAAAGACCTGTTGTTGTCCATGCGAACACCATTAAGGGTAAAGGATTGCCAAAAGCAGAGGAGAATCCCGGCGCATATCATGGACTATCTAAGTGTAGCACTGATACAGATGTCAACGCATCAATTCAAGATAATTTCTCCAATGTATTCGGCAAAAAGCTGGCGGATCTAGCCGATAAAGATGATAAGATTTGCGCAATTACCGCTGCTATGAAATATGGCACGGGGCTACAATTCTTCTACTGCCGTCATAAAAACCGCTTCTTCGATGTTGGTATAGCAGAGCAACACGGCGTTACATTTGCAGCTGGTCTATCCACAATGGGGATGAAACCGGTTTTCGCTGTGTATTCATCATTCTTGCAGCGTTCATACGATCAAGTATTACACGATGCAGCTATTGCCAACACACACTTAGTTCTAGCTGTTGACCGTGCAGGCATTGTTGGAGAAGATGGTGAAACGCATCAAGGATTGTTCGATGTTTCTTTTTTATCCACTATGCCTAATGTGACAATTTTATCACCATCAACATATAGTGAACTTGAATGGTGTGTCGAATCGTCACTATATGATTTAGATGGTGTAGTCGCATTGCGATACCCCCGTGGGAAATGCAGTAGCGAGAACATAAACATATGTGAAAAGGGACAATACTATCATCATGATCGCACTAGCAATGCAAGGATCCTTGTTATTACCTATGGCAGAATTTATAGCAATGCCATAGCCGCAGTCAAAGAATTGCGAAGCGAGGGAGTTAATGTAGATATTCTAAAGCTGGTTAAAATACATCCTATTGAGCAAGAAGTTATAAATATAGCTAAAGGTTATGACGGGATTATTTTTATTGAAGAAGGAATGGGAAAAGGCTCAATTGCTGAAGGACTTGGGTACCAATTAGGCAAAGAGCTGTATAAGATATATGCAATCACTGGATTCGTCAAGCAGTCGACCGTTGAACAGGCGCTTGAAATCCATGGTCTAGACAAAAAGTCCATATTTAATAATGTTAAAACTACAATAAAAGAATGGGATATAGATTAGTATTGGGCAGTAATTTCTTAAAAGGGTGGTGGATCACATCAAGGTAGCATTACATCCGAATATGACACGTGAGAATGCACTAATATGCGCTAAGGAAGCTGTTGGCAAATTACTAGAGCTAGGATTCTCAGTATATATTGATTGTTCCTACAAAAAACACTATAATAATATCAAGGGTATAGTATTCGGTGATTTTAAGAGGAATGTTGAAGAATGCGACATTATCATCGTTATAGGCGGTGACGGGACGATTCTCCATTCGGCACAATTCGCATATTGCTACAACAAGCCACTACTAGGCATTAATACGGGCACGCTCGGATTCATGGCATCTCTAGAAAGTGATGAACTTGATAAGCTATCACGCTTAAAGACGGGGGAATATGTAATTGAAAAGAGAATGCTCCTATCGGCGAAAATAAATTCACCCAGTAGTAGCAAAGCATTCAATGCCCTCAATGATATTGTAGTGTTCAAGAGTCCATTTGCTAAGCTGCCGGATTTTGAGGTATCGAGCAACGGCATTACAGTTAGTAGGATACGTGCCGATGGAATGATATTCAGTACACCGACGGGATCAACCGCATACGCATTATCGGCGGGCGGGCCAATAATTGAGCCGGATATGGAATGTATAGAAGTGACGCAATTATGCGCCCACTCCTTATTCGCTAGGACTATGATTTTCACTGCGAATAAGATGCTGACATTGACTTGTAAGACGAGAGATGATGAAGATATCTATATCAGTATTGACGGAGAAAACACAATGAAAATGAGCGACGACAAAGAGATTGTTATAACTAAATCGGATAAAGTCATTGAACTTATCGATATTAGCGGTAGCAATTTTTATAAAGCCATTAACGAGAAATTGATGCGACCATTTAAATAACTTGTTTGGAGGAGCGAAGATGAAAGCCAAGCGACATAAAAAAATACTAGCTCTCATCACAGAGCATGAGGTTGAGACGCAGGAGGAGCTTCAGCAACTTTTGCAGGAAAATGGATTCAATGTCACTCAAGCGACTGTGTCCCGTGATATAAAGGAACTAAAACTTATAAAAACACTGCAAGACGGAGTATATCGTTATGTGCAATCGGTAACCGATACTTCAATGAGTTCAATTAAGTTTGAAAGTATATTTACTGAAGCTGTTGTAAAAATCGACTATTCGGGCAACACTATTGCCATTAAGTGCCACACGGGGCTTGCAAATGCAGCTTGCGCAGTGTTCGATGCTATGGAAATTGACAACGTAGTCGGTACGATTGCGGGTGATGATACTATATTTGTGCTTATGAGGAATGAAAACTCAGCAAATTTACTTGTAAAGGAATTGTACTTAACAGTCTTAGGGCAGGTGAAATAAATGCTAGCGGAACTTTATATAGAGAATCTTGCAGTGATAGAGAAGGCAACTATCGAATTCGGTGAAAAACTCAATGTTTTTACAGGGGAAACGGGCGCAGGTAAGTCTATTTTAATAAATGGGATTAATGCGATCTTAGGGCAGCGAATGACGAAAGATATTGTTAGGACAGGCTCGAAAAAGGCTATCGTGACTGCATTGTTCATCAATATCCCCGACAATATAAAAGAAAAACTATCCAACCTAGGATATGATCTTGAGGAAGAAGAATTGACTATTTCCCGTGAAATAAGTATTGACGGACGTAGCACGGCGAGAATTTGCGGTAAGCCAGCAACGAACACAATTTTAAGGGACATTACAGATGGTCTTGTAAACATACATGGTCAACATGATAATCAGATACTCCTTATGTCGGACAGGCATTTAGAGATCCTTGATAATTTTGGTGAAATTATACCGAAGTTAGAAGAATATCGTGGGAATTTCCGAAAGCTGCAAAGCATTGCAAGGAAGATAAAAAGCCTTGCATTATCTGAAATTGAAAAGGCGCAAAGGCACGAGATGCTATCCTATCAAGTGAGGGAACTTGAGGAGCTTTCATTAAAGAAAAATGAAGATGATGAATTGGAGCAAGAGCTCAAGCTATATCGGAATTCTGCGGATATATTTAATCGCTTGAATGAGGCGAAGGTTGCTATATCTGGCGATGACGATCAATATGGTGCGGGCGAATTGGCTGAAAATGCGTTGAACGCATTGGAACAGATCACATCATATTCGCCGGAAATAAAAGAGATTCATGAACGAATGTCGAGTATTTCAATTGAGCTTGACGACTTGCAAAGTGAAATAGCCGGTTATTTATATGATATTGATGTTAATCCAGATAAACTTGCCCAATTGGAAGATCGGTTAGCATCCTTAAGAAGAATTCAGCGAAAATACGGAATGAGCATTAATGAATGTATTGCCCATCTTGATAAATGTAAAGCCGAGATCGATGAATTGGAATCATTCGACGATGTTATCGAAGAATTGGAACAAAGGAAGAATGAAATCTTAGCCGAAGTAACTAATCAAGCTTACGAGTTACGTGAAATGAGATTAAAAGCGGCTAAAAAGTTCGTAGATTCGGTTACGCAGGAATTAAAATATCTTGATATGCCCAATGTCAAGCTTGACGTTGAATTAACGGAAGGAAAGTTAACCTCAAACGGGATTGATACTGCGGAATTCTTAATTTCTGCGAATATTGGTGAGCCACCTAAACCAATTAGCAAAATTGCATCGGGCGGAGAATTGTCAAGAATAATGCTTGCATTAAAGAGTGTTCTAGCCGATAAAGATGACATTCCATCTTTAGTGTTTGATGAAATTGATACAGGTATTAGTGGTAAGGCGGCGCAAAAAGTTGGAAGGAAGCTTGCGGAAATTGCAGCAAATCGCCAAGTATTATGCGTAACACATCTTGCACAAATTGCAATTATGGCAGATGTGCATATGTTAATTG
>JAAZLM010000047.1 GCA_012799315.1 Clostridiales bacterium
CATATTATGATCAAGAGAGGAGTTTTTATTATGATGTACATATATATAATGATAGCAATTATAATCACTGTATTTGCTCTAGTCGAGTCGATTAACGTAATCTCCCGCACTCTACTTACACCAAAGCATAGGAGTGTCGGCACCAATATCATAATTATTCCTATAAGCGGACATATTGACGATGTTGAGTATTTTATTAGGGGCTTTGTCCACAGGAGGAAGTGGAACGGAATAGTGCGGCCGGATAATATCGTAATTGCCGATATGGGAATTGACGAAGAAACACGGAAGATTTGTATGCTGCTTTGCGAAGAATTTGAATTCATGTATATATGCGATTCTCAAGAGGTAATTGACTTTCTTGATGAGGGAGTTTATAAAGACAGTAAGATTTATTGCACAAGTGGGGAAAATGCTCTATAATATAAGTATAGTATTTATTTTGGAGGATATATGTATAAAGAGCAGGAATTCATTCATTTAGAGGGAAGCGTCGAATCCATCATATATAGAAATGATGACAATGGATATATTGTATTGGAGCTTGCTAGCGACGATGATTTAATCACCGTTGTTGGCGAGCTTGGAAGTGTGCAAATTGGGGAAGAGCTCCGCTTAACGGGTACATATATCACTCATGCGAAATACGGTACACAATTCAAGGCGGAGGTTTGTGAGCGGAGATTGCCAACATCGGCTGCATCAATCCGTCGTTATCTAGCTTCAGGCATTGTAAAGGGCGTAGGGCCAGCAATGTCGAAGCGCATTGTCGATCATTTTGGCGATGAAACGTTGGACATCATAGAGCAGGAACCCGAAAGACTATCCGAAGTGAAGGGGATATCCGATAGGCTCCGTGAAAGCATCGCAGAAGAGTTCAAGCAAATATTCGGCATTAGAACCGTCATGGTATATCTATCCAAATTCGGCATAGCGCCCTCATTCAGCGTTCGTGCATGGAAAAAGTGGGGTAAGGCAAGTATTGACATTATTGGTGAGAATCCCTTTGAATTATGTTCGCCCGGCATTGAGATGGACTTTATCATAGTGGACAAGATTGCAAGTGAATTTCAATTCGCAGAAGATAATATAAACCGAATAAGGGCGGGCATCTCATATGTGCTTATTAGGAATGCAAACTCTGGGCATACTTGCTTGCCGCTTGATAGGTTGACTGAGACAGCATGCGCTTTACTCAACATTGATGAAGATAAGTTCAACGAGGCCATTGAAATTGAAATTGATGATGGTGTGCTCTGCGAATTAGTTAAAAGAGGGCGGAGTTTTATCTATCTTAGGGAATATTACGATGCTGAGAATTATATCGCTGGTAGACTAGCTATTATCAAGCACTCATTCCCGAAGATCGATAAAACATATGAGAATGAAATTGATAGAATGCAGGTGGAATTAGGAATAAAGTATGAAAGTCTACAAAGACAGGCAATATCACTTGCACTATCGAGAGGGGCACTCATTCTAACGGGAGGCCCCGGAACGGGAAAGACCACCACCCTAAATGCAATTATATCAATATTTAAGCAAAAAGGCGATAAAGTATTGATTGCTGCACCAACGGGAAGAGCGGCGAAGCGAATTTCCGAATTAACTGGATATGAGGCTAAAACAATACACCGCCTTTTAGAAGTGGGATATTCAGAAAACGGGAATATGAAATTCCTAAGATGCGAAGAAAATCTTCTTGATTCCGATGTAATTATTATTGATGAAATGTCGATGGTCGACACATTATTATTTGAGGCATTGCTAAAAGCCATGAGGCTATCTTGCCGCATTATTATGGTTGGAGATAGTGATCAGCTCCCCTCGGTAGGGGCAGGGAATGTACTTAAAGACCTTATCGAGAGTGGTATGCTAACACTTGTAGAATTAAAAGAAATCTTCCGACAAGCTGCCCAGAGCCGCATTGTAACGAATGCGCATAGAATAGTTGCTGGCGATATGCCCGATCTAGCAACACGGGATAGCGACTTTTTCTTTATGCAGCGACTAGATCCGCATGATGCTGAAGAAACCATCGTAGAATTATGTGCAAAGCGCCTACCAAAGACATATAAGTTCTCACCTATCGACGATATCCAAGTGCTAACCCCTAATCGGAGGGGGACGCTCGGCTCCCTAGAACTCAACACATCTTTGCAGGCGCAACTGAATCCGCCGCATGAGGAAAGAACAGAAATAACATACGGCGACATCAAATTCCGTGATGGCGATAAGGTAATGCAAGTGAGGAATAACTATGATATCGAATGGGATATGAAAGGTGAAAAGGGCGCCGGCATTTATAACGGAGATATTGGCATTATCAAGATGATCGACAAGCGGACACAGACCGTTGTGATTGATTTTGAGGGTAAAATCGCACATTATAATTTTGATCTTTTACTAGAACTCGAACTTGCATATGCTATCACTGTTCATAAAAGTCAAGGTAGTGAATTCGATGCTGTGATAATCCCCGTGCTAGGTGGTTACGATAAACTCTATTTTAGGAATCTTCTATATACTGGAGTAACAAGAGCGAAGAAACTTTTGATACTTGTTGGTTCGAAAAATAGAATAGCATTCATGGTTAAAAATGATAGAAAAACTCTAAGATATACGGGTTTAAGATTCTTAATTGAAAAGCAATTAGAGAGGGATAAGGATGAAGGTTTGGAGTTATTTAGTTGACTTGATTGCACCGATGAGATGCCCATTTTGCGATAGATTCATCCGCTGGGACAAGCTGTTCTGTTCGGTTTGTTTGAAAAGGCTTCCCTTCACGGGTAGTGAAGTTTGCCGTGCTTGCGGTAAGGTGGATTGTATCTGTAAATTTACCGATAATGAAGATAGTATTCAGAAAAGGATATATCCGCATTATGATAGATGTATTGTGCCCTTATATTACGATGATATCGTTAAGCACTCAATAATCGATATGAAGTATAATTCATGCGGTGTAAACTCTAAGGCCATCGCCGAAATAATAACTAGAAGATTAAAGAAGTGTAGTAACGATAATTCTTTATTAGTTTGTGTCCCAATGACAAGAAAGGCTAAAATCGCACGTGGATATAATCAATCACACTTAATATCGAAGAATCTTTCATCCTTTTTAGGAATTGAATATGATCCGAGGGTATTGAGGAAGAATAGAAATACCAAGGATCAAAAAACGCTAACAAAACATGAGCGGGCATTAAATTTGCTTGATGCATTTACGGTTGCTCAGCCCGAAAAAGTTATGAACCGTGATATTTTACTATGTGACGATGTATTGACGACTGGAAATACATTGAACGAATGCGCACGAGTGCTTAAATTAGCGGGAGCAAGAACCGTAACAGCAGTGGTATTTGCGACTGTTAAAGGTGCGCAGGACAACGAAAATGAAGTCTAAAAAGTTTGCGTTTAGGGTAGTTTTGTGATATAATTTTATAGTATTGTTGGTATTTGTTTAGAAAGGTAGGGATAAAAGAATGAAAGTAAGCTTAATTACACACACCCCTAACCCAGAAAAAATAATAGCAGCCTCCGCCAGACTATGCTATTCTGATAGCGAAATAGATGAATTACTGAATAATTTAGATGCTAAGAAATCGGCTGAATTGGTTTCAAGATTAATTAAAATGGGACATGAAAGTACTATCGAACATGTCACCTTTACATTCGGAATAGAGGGAGTATCACGATCATTATTAGCACAGATTACACGCCATAGGATGGCATCTTTTTCTGTGCAAAGTCAGAGATATGTAAGAGGTGATAACTTCCAATTCGTTATCCCGCCCGAAATTGAATCTTCATCACGGGCAAAGCAGATTTATTTAGAGGCAATGGAGAACGATATCAAATCCTATAATGAGATAACGGATATACTAATAGATAAGCATTTAGAAGATCTAATCAGTCAAGGAATGGACGAGAAAAAGGCTAAGCCAAAAGCCGAAAAAATGGCTATTGAAGATGCTAGATTCGTTCTACCCAATGCATCCCATACCAAAATGATAGCTACATTTAATGCTAGGAGCTTGCTTAACTTTTTCAGTCTTCGCTGCTGCAATAGAGCGCAGTGGGAGATTAAGTCCGTTGCGGATGAGATGCTGAAGATATGTATCGCAATTGCACCGACTGTATTCAAAAGTGCCGGACCGGGATGTGTTAGAGGCGCTTGCCCCGAGGGGACAATGACCTGTGGTAAGATAAGTGAAGTGAGAAGATATTATAAGGAGCTTACAGATGGTGATTGAAGGCAAGCTAGTTGTCATAGATGGACTGGATGGGAGCGGCAAGACAACTCAATTTGAGCTAATCCAAGAAAGATTAAAACCTAAAAAGGTGACGGCAATTTCTTTCCCGGACTATGATCAACCATCGTCAACTTTGGTCAAAATGTATCTATTGGGCGAGTTTTCTTCCGATGTTGATGGCGTCAATGCATATGCAGCATCCAGCTTTTACGCTGTCGATAGGTATGCAAGTTATAAAAAATTTTGGGAACAAAGCTACAAAGATGGTGATTTGATTTTAGCTAGCAGATATGTTAGCTCCAACATAATTCACCAGATGGTAAAACTCCCCCACGACGAATGGAATACATACCTAACTTGGCTCTATGATTATGAATTTGTGAAACTTGGGTTACCAATGCCGAATAAGGTGATTTTCCTAGATATGCCTATAGAAATATCGCAATTATTGATGACTAGTAGATATGATGGAGATAATACTAAGAAGGACATTCATGAAAAGGATGTCGACTATCTTCTAAGATGTCGTGAAGCGGCACTCTATGCGGCGGACAAGTTAAATTGGGATGTTATTAAATGTAGTGATGGTGTACAACCGTACAGTATTGATAAAATAAACAATGAAATAAGAGATATAATTTTCGAGGTGTTAATTTAATGTTAGAATTTAAAGAGATTGAACTTTCGGATTCAGAGTGGATAAGACCAATTCTGGCTGAATCGGGATTCAATGGTAGTGAGTACTCTTTTTCCAGTAACTTTATATGGAGAAAAGTGTATAATACTCAGGTGTGTAAGTATAAGGGATTTTATATTGCCAAATCGGGCAAGGAAGAATGTTCATTTGTCTTCCCAGCAGGGAAAGGGGACTATAAAGACTTAATAAATCGGCTAAAGGAATATTGCAAGCCAAAAGGAAAGCCATTAGTAATTCATATGGTGAACAAAGATAACTTAAAGATTTTACAAGATCTATTCGGCGACGAAATTGAGGTGGGCGCAAGCAGGGATGATTATGATTATATATATAACATGACAGACTTAACCACATTGAGAGGTAAAAAATACTCATCCAAAAGGAATCATATTAATCGTTTTGTTGAAAACAACTGGTCATTTGAGCCGATAACAAAAGACAATATTGAAGAATGTGTGGAAATGAATAAGAGATGGTGCAAGCAGAACGATTGCTATGATGATGAAAGTAAAAAAGCTGAAGCATGCGCCGTAAAACAAGCATTTAAGCACTATTTCGATCTGAATATGGAGGGTGGATTACTCCGTGTTGACGATGAAGTTGTTGCTTATACAATAGGTGATCCCTTAAATGAAGACACCTATCTTATCCATATCGAGAAAGCTCTTAGCGATTATCAAGGTGCATACCCAACTATTAATAAGGAGTTTGCTCTATATGCAGCACAGGATTATAAATATATTAATCGTGAGGACGATGCAGGATCTGAAGGGTTGCGAAAGGCGAAACTATCTTATAAACCGGCATTCTTACTTGAGAAGTATTGGGTGAAGTTTGTATGATAATTAGGCAAGCTCAAGAGACGGATTTAGACTCTATTAAAAACATATGGAGAATATCGTTCGGCGATTCTGATGAATTTATTGAGTTCCATTTTAGCCACGCAAACGATTTAAGCCATACATTTCTGGTTGAGATTGATGGCTTTATCGCCGCTATGGTATCCGTGCTCCCAGCAGAATTATCTCTTGATAAGGAGCATACTGTCGGTTATATTTATGCTGCGGCTACTTTGCCGGAATTTCGTGGACGGGGGATTATGGGGAGGCTTCTATCCTATTGTGAGAGCTATGCCGTCAAAGGAGGCTATACCGCACTCGCTTTAGTGCCTAGTTCCACATCATTATTTGATTTTTATGCAGCGCACGGCTACGAGAAAGTTTTTTATCATAACAAAATAAATATGAAATTTGGGAAGCCTATTAACACGCTAGAATCCGCTAATATAAAGCGGTGTCAGATAGAAGAATATGTAAGAGCAAGGAATAATTTTAAAGGCAGATACGCTTTTTTGAAATTAGATGAATTTTACGATGAATTATCGTTGATGGAATTAGAAATTTCAGGTTATCAAACCTATGATATAAATAACAACGCTTATGCAATTATTAAAGCAGATTCACAAGCAATTAAGATTCACGAGTTAATTTGCGAACACGGCAAAGAAAGAAACATTATAGAGCAGCTGATTTCACATTTCAACATTGGGAAGGTTATTTATAGGGCCGCTGTGGATGTTGATTTAGGTGGCAATCTTGATTCTACACCGTTCGCCATGATGAAATGGCTCAAGCCACGTAGTGATAGCAATTTAGTTTGGTATACGAATAATCTTCTAGACTAAAAGGAG
>JAAZLM010000048.1 GCA_012799315.1 Clostridiales bacterium
AATGCCGAATTAAACTTCTTAAATAAATTCAATAGATCCCTCTCCTTATATAGAATATAGTACTTGTATTTATTCTACCACACTAATAGATTATATTCTTTAATTTTTTGTGCAGTAACTATGTATAGATAATGTATGTGAGTAATGTTATCTCAAAAGGCCCCTATAAAAACACTATTTTTAGCATATATACATATATTGGTAACTGCATATATTGTTGCTGTACTTTACATAACACAAGCCAGCTCTTTCATATACTTTTATATGAGAGGTGGTAATAATATGTTTTCCGTATTAATTGAATTTGCACTTAGCAATTTATTATATTTCGCACTACATCTAGAAAGGAACGGCACATTCCCTAAGCCGCTCACTGCAGCTAAAGAGCGTGAATGTTTCAAACTCCTTGAACAGGGGGATAATGACGCTAGAAACAAGTTAATCGAACATAATTTGCGATTAGTGGCGCATATCGTTAAAAAGTATTATTCATCGACTAGGGACCACGATGATTTAATTTCAATTGGAACAATTGGGCTGATTAAAGCTGTTGGCACATTCAATTATAACAAGGGTACTAGGTTTGCAACCTACGCAAGTAGATGTATCGAAAATGAAATACTGATGCATTTCAGATCAATTAAAAAATCAGCTGGCGACATCTACATCAATGAGCCGATCGATACTGATAAAGATGGGAACCAGCTAACTTTAATGGATATAATATCCGATGACTCCTGCATTGTTGACATAATTGATCTAAAGATAAAGTCCGAACAGCTATACAAATTTATTGAGCGCACGCTAGATGAACGTGAACAATCTATAATTAAGCATCGATATGGGCTTTATGGATGCAAACCGTTAACCCAACGTGAAGTGGCAAAGATACTCGGTATATCTCGATCATATGTTTCAAGGATTGAAAAAAAGGCGCTCACTATTTTAAGGAACCAATTTAGCAAATGTTAATAAAATCCTTTATTTTAGGTTTGCTGTTATTTTGCTTTTTCGTATTCCCAATCAATGATGCCGCCGAAATCGTGAACATTGGTATATCCTAGATCGACTAACTTTCTTGCGGCGGTGGCACTCCTTGCTCCGCTCCTACAATAGACTAGAATTAGCTGATCCTTATCAGTGAGTTCGCTTTCCGCTCTGTCCGTTATGCTATCACTCGGGATAAGGATGGCATCCTTAATATGTTCTTCATCGAATTCCCGCTCAGTCCTAACATCAAGAATGATGTGATCTCCGCCACTGTCTATGATCTGCTTAGCTTTTTCGGGTGATATCCTGCTGTATTCAGCCTTTTTATTAGAAGAAACCATATCATCTATTCGCTCCTTTAATACTTTCTTACTGACCACTCCGCTGACTGCAGACGATATAAAGCCATCTGCATCTATGAAATACGTTGTAGGTATTGAGTGAATTCTATATGCATTGGCAGCCTCTAATTTTTTATCAAAATAAATTGGGAATGTGAAGCCGGAATCATCAATAAAATCCTCCACCTTTGTCTGTGTTTCACGTTTACCATCGGTGAGATTAATCATCATAAAGATGGCTTCATCGCCGATCTCCTCGTACACTTCTTGAAAGTCGGGCATCTCCCTCCTACATGGGTTGCACCAACTCGCCCAGAAATTGAGCACTATCGGCTGCCCAAATTGGGACGATAGCGAAACCGTATTTCCATCGCTGTCGGTTACATTGAAGTCAACTGCCTTAATTTTATCAGCATCCGAATTAGAGCTAGAATTATTGTTTTGCGGCAATTGGGCATCGTGTTTCTTTGATAAGATATTATACCCTATTGTTGATGCGGCGATTACAATAATTAATGCCGCTCCTAAAAGGATTGTTTTGAATCTATTATCCACTTTACCACTCCTAAATAGTCATTAATGATAGTAATGCGCCCATCCATCCCGTCATCATGAAAATCCCCACTACGATTAGTAGTAATCCGCATATGATATTGATTATACGATAATGGCGCTTGATAAAATCAAAGGTATTCTTCAATTTATCTATTAAAATTGCGCTGATTATAAACGGAACCCCTAGTCCTAACGAATATGCAAGTAGCATTAGAATTCCTGATAGAACTGATCCCTGCTGTGATGCTAACATTAGTGCTGAACCGAGGAAAGCTCCAACGCATGGTGTCCATCCCAATGCGAAAATTAATCCGAATAAAAATGCTGATAGAAATCCGAGTGGCTTAATATCCTTTTTGATATTATGCGTTTTATTGAGTAATCCAATCTTAAACACACCAATGAAGCTAAGACCGAAAAATACTACAATTCCACCAGTAATAATGTTGACTATTGTTTGGTATCGACTCAATACCGTACCAACTGTTGCGGCGAATGCGCCAAGTATAACAAAAATCAATGTGAACCCGAGCACAAAACCCATAGCATTTATTAATGTTTTTTTATCATCTTTATCAGGATTCCCACCGGTGAAGTATACAATATAAATTGGTAGCATTGGTAGAATGCAAGGAGAAATAAACGTAATTATCCCCTCAAGAAAAGAGATTATATATTGCAAAGAAACACTCCCTAACTGATTATATCATTATTATATCACATCTTTTAT
>JAAZLM010000049.1 GCA_012799315.1 Clostridiales bacterium
CGTCAACATCTTTGAATCCTTCAAGCGCCGCCTTGCCCGTATCGCCCGATGTAGCGACTAAAATGACAATTTCCTTATCTTTAACAACTTTTTTAGATGATACAGTTAGTAAATACGGCAATACTTGGAGCGCCATATCCTTAAATGCGCAGGTTGGCCCATGCCATAATTCAAGCATCGAAAATTGGTCGTTCAACTTTGCGATTTCGGCTATATTATCGCTTGTAAAATTTGTAGTATTATATGCGCCGTTAACGCAGTAATCAAGATCCGCTTCAGAGAAATCGGTCAAAAAAAGACTGAAAATGAACTTAGCCCTCTTGGCATAGCTCATATCAATTAATTTAACTAGATCATCTTTATTCAGTTTAGGGAATTTCTTTGGTACAAACAATCCCCCATCGTCCGATATTCCTTGAACGATAGCTTGTGCGCTCTCTACTGCTAATTTGGAATTCCTTGTGCTATTATATAGCATTATCGTCACCTCTTTATAAAATAGAAAATATATTGCTTGCATCGAATGCATTGTCTATATATTGTATTCTGCACAGTTTCCTATCTTCTTCCAATTTAATTTCGACCTGAGCTATGTCAAATCTTGGCTGTTTACCGCACGAATGCTTAATAAGATAGTCCTGCGCAGTTTTTATGATTTTCTTTTGTTTTGATTTAGTTACTGCCTCTATCCCCGTAACCATGCAATTCGTCGTTCTTGTCTTTACTTCAACGAATGTTATTACATCGTTATTTTCTGCTATAATGTCGACTTCACCGAATCTTGAGAAGTAATTGCGGCATGTGATAGTATATCCTTTTCTAATCAGATAGTTACAGATTCTATCTTCGCCGAACTTCCCCATTAGGGCCCTATCCATTTCTCGCCTCCATTTTTTTAAGGAAACTCGCTCTATGCACGTCGCATTTGCCGTGTTGCATTATCATTTCAAAATGCCGCTTAGTACCGTAACCCTTATGTTTATCAAAGCCATATTGCGGATACTCGTCATGTAGCCGCAACATATATCTATCCCTGCTAACTTTAGCTAGTATTGAAGCAGCGGCAATGCTTGCAGATTTTGCATCCCCTTTAACAACATTATGTACTTCGCATTGGATATCCGGTACTTGATTCCCGTCGACAATTGCTAGATCCGGCACTTTACTTAATCCATTAACTGCTCGTCCCATCGCTAACATCGTCGCACCTAGGATATTTAATTCCTCGATTTCGTTAACATTTGCTGAGGCAATGCAGTACGATATAGCCTCTTCCTTGATAATATCGAACAGTTCGTCACGTTTTTTCGGCGTTATCTTCTTGCTATCGTTCAGTCCCTTTATCTCGATTCCTTGCGGCAGAATAACTGCGGCTGCAAATACATCCCCTGCAAGAGGGCCCCGACCCGCCTCATCAACACCGCATATAGTCGGGAAATTACTACGCAACATATCGTCAAATAAATATATTGACATTACTGATTACCTCCATCGCATGGTGGTGATTCTAGTGAAATTCTCCCTAGCATTCCACTGCGGAATTCATCAAGTATTTTCACCGCCGCCCTTTCGGTATCGCCGACACCGCCGGAAAGTAACATTCCCCGCCCTTTTGCCGCTTGCTCCAAAAGATCATAGCTATGCTGAATATCCTGATTCGGAGCGATTTTAAATCGCTCTTCCAGTACATCCGGATAGTGCTTATATAGATATTCTAACAAGCGCATCGCAAGTAGTTCAATATCTAGAATATCATCTTTAATGGCGCCAGTGAACGCAAGTCTTTCACCGACGGTTTCGTCTTCGAATTTCGGCCATAACATACCGGGCATATCTAGGAGCTCAATATCTTTATTGAGCGTTACCCATTGCCGCCCTCTTGTCACTCCCGGCCTATCCTCAACTTTTGCACGGCGGCCACCAGCTAAACGATTTATGAAAGAAGATTTCCCTACATTGGGGATGCCAACTATCATTATTCGCAGCTGCATT
Source organism: Clostridiales bacterium (assembly GCA_012799315.1). GTDB lineage: Bacteria > Bacillota > Clostridia > Oscillospirales > Ruminococcaceae > JAAZLM01. Next base: position 1,993 of record JAAZLM010000049.1, read on the forward strand.
CCTGCCATTCCCCTTGATTTGCGTCTTTCTATAAGATCGCTCAATGTCGCCTTCACAAGTGGGGTGAAAGCATTAATGCCCATACCCGTTTTGCTATTGGCAATCATGGCTGGGATACCCTGCATTTTAAAATAATCTAGCCATAGATTATTGACCACACTATCAGCGCAGTCACTCTTATTAAGAACAATAATTCTTGGTTTGTCGTCAAGAATTTTATCTATCTCGGGATTCCTACTACTTGTGGGAATCCTAGCATCAATTATCTCTACAACGGCATCAACCTGAGGCAAGCTCTCACGCATTAATCTGCGTGTCTTGGCCATATGCCCCGGGAACCATTGTATTGATGGAATGTTGCTCATTGTTTCCTCCATGTGGTTTCTATTTTACTAATCCTAAATCGCTAAAAGGATAAATCCTGAAAATAACCTTACCTAAAATTTGCTCCTCATCGACTTGACCAACTCTTGCACTCCTACTATCGGTGGATGAATTCCTATTATCGCCTAGCACAAATACCTTCCCCTCTTCGACCGTAATGGGGAAGTTAATCGATTCTTTCGCATTAGTAGGTGTATTTGTATATGGCTCGGTGAGGGCTTCACCATTTCGATAAACGATGCCCTCTTCAAAATCAATATTAATCTCATCGCCTGCAATTCCGATAACTCTCTTAACAATTGGCTTGTTCAGTCCTGTTGAATTCAGAACGATTATATCGCCATGCGATGGTTTATAAAAAAGATGTGTAGTAATTAATCTATCTCTATGATGTAAAGTTTGCACCATTGACTCGCCATCTACTTCAATAATACGGAGTACGAATGTAAAAATTAAAATAACAACGAAAACTGAAATAACTATGGATTCTATCCAGTCAAATAAGTCCTCTTTTAAGCTTGTTTTTTTCTCCTTTACCTCGGAATCGATATTTTGCGCATCGTTCATAATCTAGCCCCCGAAATCAATGATATAGCAAAAAAAGGAACATTGCGTTCCTTTTCTTATCCTAACGAATTTGTTCCTTTACCTTTGCAGCTTTACCAACTCTATCACGTAGATAGTATAGTTTCGCTCTGCGTACACGTCCTCTTCTTACGACGGTTACATCTTCTACTACTGGGGAATGTAGTGGGAATACCCTCTCAACTCCGACACCGTGTGAAAGACGTCTAACGGTAAAAGTTTCATGCACTCCGCCGTGCTTCTTAGCTATTACTGTTCCTTCAAATATTTGAATACGTGATTTTTCGCCCTCTGTAATTCTAACATGAACCTGAACAGTATCACCGACGTTAACCTCTGGCGGATTCTCTTTGATATTTGCCTCGCTAATTAATTTTAGTGCGTCCAATTTTCTTTCCTCCTAATTTTCAGATATTCATACCCATGTAAATAACGATAAGGATAGAGGAATATCAGCTTCAATGTAACGGTTGAACCGTGTCATTAAACCCCGAAAAGGCATGAGCCAATACGGATAACTTAAACACTATAATAGTGTATCATATCGTCAGTGTTATTGCAAGTGTTTTTAGTGAAAGTTATTCAAAACATTAGATTGCACTAAATAGATGCAAACAACAGCGCTGTTATCGTACAATTTACTATTTTCCACGATTTTCATATGACAGGATGCAACCACAATACTTCTGGCGATACAGTCCTGCATCCCTCGCCATTTGCTGCCCTAGCCTGAAGCTTTGGCGATAGTCTTTATAATAGAACTGCACTCCATATTTTTTCGCCGCCTTTTCACACAATTCTATAATGAGATCATGTTGCTGATATGGGCTAATTAAGAGCGAAGTCGTAAATGCTGTAAATCCATTTTCCTTAGCAAATTCCGCTACCTTGTCCATACGGATTTGGTAACACATGGTGCAACGTTCCTGCTCACTGCCGCCGAAACTCTCCCATTCATTTTGCATGAACTTATCATCGTACGATACGTTGAAGTCTTTTTGTTCCGATAGTATTTTTACATTATCGCACCTACGTTTAAATTCCTCAATCGGTTGTATATTAGGATTGTAGAATAGCCCCTCGAATTTTATTCCTTGTTCGATTAAATCATCTACTATGAAGATTGAACACGGGGCGCAACACATATGTAAAAGTAAATTCAATTCCATTCCTCCAATAAAAACACTATTCCTTTGCCGATTCCTCATCTTGGTCAGTATAGTCATATGATGTGCGGAACCCTCCTAGAGGAATCCCCGCCTTATTATATATCGTTACAGTACCGTAGTTTGTCCAATTATACCGTGCAATTTTTGGTCTGCAGACCTTGTCAGATTTTAGGCGAATCTCACTGCCCATTATGCTACAATCTGCTTCAAAGAACTTCCCATCTTCGCCAGCTAATTCGAATCCTTCCGCCCTGTCACCTTTAATATTCAGTCCGCCATAAGTTTTTCTAAAAAGGAGATGAATCTCATTATCTTTAATGTAGTATCTATCTAATTCGGGCGCATCGGATTCTACATCGACTCCATAAACATGATTTAGCGCAAGTAGGGCTAATCTATCACCGACGGGTTTCTTCACTTTTGGGTGAATGTCGTTCATCGTACCGTATTCAGGAATTAGCGCCATCCACGTATTTCTTACAGTCTTA
>JAAZLM010000050.1 GCA_012799315.1 Clostridiales bacterium
TCGACGGGGATACCTATATTCAATGTAATCGGCGCAAAGGCATTCCTGCTCGGGGTAGAATGGGATCCTGCTAATGGGCAATTCGGCATATTAGCCATGATACTTTCATCTATGATTGTCACCGTGGGCGCAGTGGTGATCGGTGGCACAATTGCAATACTTACCTCGATTTTCTTAACCGAACTAGCACCGCCCGCAATTAGCAAAATCATAACTATATTAATTGATTTGCTCGCCGGTATACCATCAGTTATATTCGGTCTTGTCGGCTCAGTAATAATTGTGCCATTCTTTGCACGAGTTGAGCAGATGATATTCATCAATTCACCTACACATATTTTCACGGGCGGTGCCAATTTGCTATCGGCGATCCTCGTTCTTGCAATCATGATACTGCCGACTATGATAAAGGTATCGTCAACATCGTTGCGTGCGGTCGCAAAGGAGATGAAGTCCTCTTCATTATCACTCGGCGCAACGAAAATTCAAACCATCTTTAGGATATCTATCCCATGCGCCCGCTCGGGCATTCTTGCAAGCATCGTGCTCGGTGTCGGTCGTGCCATTGGTGAAACTATGGCGGTTATCCTTGTATCGGGCAATGTCGTCAACCTCCCTCTACCATTCAATGCGGTGCGCTTGCTCACGACGGGTATTATAGCAGAATTCGCCTATTCATCGGGGATCCACCGACAGGCATTGCACGGAATCGCCCTTGTACTGTTCATATTCATCATGGCGATTAATCTGCTTTTACACATTGGTATGGGGCGGTGTGTGAATGGAGAATAACTCGATCTGCCGGCGGAGAATTAATGTTGGCGATATTGCCGCCCGAATTGCTATTTATCTTAGCACCGGCATTTCAATTCTTGTAACGGTCGGTATAATGGCTTTCATTATATACAAAGGGTATAAGAGCCTGACATGGGATTTTGTCTTTTCGTCGGCTTTTTCCTACCCGTACGAACATTACGGTATATTATCCAACATAATCAACTCTCTGTATATTATTTTCGGTACTTTAATAATAGCGTTGCCGATTGGCATAATCTCATCTATTTATCTGTGCGAATATGCTCGGCGGGGGATATTGACATCTGCAATTGAATTCGCAGTGGAAATTCTGACCGGCATACCATCGATAATATACGGTCTATTCGGCTATATGTATTTCTACATTTTGTTTAAACATAGCTTTTCTATACTATCTGGAATATTTACGCTATCAGTAATGATACTGCCGACTATTATTCGCATGACGGGTGAATCGATAAAAGCTACCCCTAAATCGTATCGTGAGGGGGCAATTGCTCTCGGTGCTGGGCGATTGCTAATAATTCGCACCATAGTTCTGCCATGTTCGCTAAGTGGGATTGCCGCATCAATAACGCTGTCGATCGGCAGAATTATGGGGGAGTCCGCCGCATTAATCTTCACTGCTGGCATCTCTTCCTCGATGCCGACTTCACTACTTTCTCATTTTACTCAATCGGGTGGCACTCTATCCGTTGCATTGTTCCAATATATGCAGCGTGGCGGATCTGAAATGAAGTACGCATATGCAGCGGCGGCGATCCTGCTAATTATCGTATTACTGCACAATATTATTACAATGTTTATTCGCCGCAAGGAATATTGACGTTGGGGGTATTCTTATTAAAAGTAAAATCTCTATTAGGAATCTTTCTCTTCACTATGGTAATTACCATGCGCTTAAGGACATCAGCCTCGATATAAGAAGAAATACAATTACGGCATTAATCGGGCCATCGGGCTGCGGCAAATCATCACTGCTAAGATCCTTGAATCGCATGAACGACTTAATCCCGAATGCGAAAACAAGCGGGCAAATTCTTCTCGACGGTGAAGATATTCACCATCGTCGGGTCAATCTATCAATGCTAAGGAAGAAAGTCGGCATGGTATTTCAAAGTCCGAATCCATTCCCAATGAGTATCTATGATAATGTCGCTTACGGGCCACGAATCCACGGAATTAAATCAAGGAAGATGCTCAGTGCCATCGTTCAGCGGTGCCTTGATGATGTAATGCTCCTTGACGAAGTAAAAGACGCAATGCGTAAATCCGCATTGCGTCTTTCCGGGGGGCAGCAGCAGCGCCTTTGCATTGCTCGGGCGCTCGCCATTAGTCCCGATGTTCTACTAATGGATGAGCCGACATCTGCGCTCGATCCTATTTCAACTCAAGCAATTGAAGAATTGTTGATTAAATTAAGCAGTGACTACACTATTGTTATTGTTACGCACAACATCGCTCAAGCTAGGGGAATCGCCGATTATACTGCATTCCTCCATATGGGGGAGTTAGTTGAGATGAATATAACGGGGGAAGTACTCGCATCGACGAATCCGCTGACTAGGAGATTCCTAACGGGGAATAGCCTTTAATCTTTGCCTTACCGAATACACGATTGACCTGTGCTATATATTCATCACTCGGTGTGAATACCGTCTTTCTCAAATCGAATTCGCCCTGTGGCTCGATATATCTTGCGATATTGCCGCCCTTTTCTATTGTATATATGATTGCATCTCGGCGGAAGCTGAAATCGGCGGCATTTATATTTGACTTCGCACTATTGATAATAGTCGGGAATGCCATATCAACAAGTGGCACTAATCGTGGTTCAAGATTCTGATTAATCATCTCGGCAAAGGCATATCCCATGAATTTACAACGGGAAATCTCCCCATCTTCAAAGTTCGGGTATCTAAAGAGGCTTGCAAGCATCTCACCATCTAGCAATTGCTCACCGGCATTGAATCCGATTGTCAGCCCGCTATCATCGTGGTAGCTAATATCATTTGGTAGGTCGATTATCACACCGCCGATATAATCGACTAACTTTGCAAACCCCTCAATATCAAGCATCATATACTTGCCGAACTGAATGTCGAATGCATTTTCAACAGCACTCACCACCGATTGAATGCCGATCTTTTCATAGAATCTAGGTAGATTATATGTCTTTGTGCCAACAGTCGCCGTAATTTGCCACGGGATTGGTGCTATAATTAGACTGTGCTCGGCTGGACTGTACTTGATAAGCACAAATCCATACGGCACATCGCCCCTATTCGAACAACCGACTGCAAGCATCGTGATCTCCTGCTCGGCATCGGGCTCGAATTGATATTCCTCGATACTGCTTGTATGTGTTTGTGCGCCCTTATGGATTGGAACCATTCCCACTAGCAAAATATATGCTACCGCACCCAAAACTGCTACACTTATCAACAATGTTAATAAGTATATCTTGATACCGCTTTTCCCTCTAAACATACGCCCTCCACCGTTAAAATAACATTGTATAAATGGTCTGTATATACAGAATGTTGAAAACTCTGTTGAAAGTGTGGAAACTCCGTATAAAAGCAAAAAATATTACTGATTGTAATAATGAGTTTTCAATATGTAGAATCCGTAACGGAAAGTTGCCTTTTTCCCTGTAAGGGTGTATATTTAGTATAGGTAGTTTTTTAGTTTTAATTCAGTTAAATTTCCTCATCCGATGTGCGAATGAGTTTTACCTCGACTCCTTGCCTCCTTGCGTAGCGGATTGTTTGCCCCGTTCCGCTCCTCGGATCACCGCAAACAGCTATTAGCAATGATGAATTGTCGACCATGAAAACATTCCTCTGTCTCATGCAGCCTTTATTATACGACTCGCATACAGTGTGGACTTCTTCCGCTTTATGAATGTAATTATTGAAAGCAAGCTTGTCGACACCGAACCAACGTGATGCATATCCCTCATAGGGGATTGCGCATATAAGCTCAATTTGGGGGAATTCCTGCTTTAGTCCTAGCACAATCTCACACGCCCATAAATCAACACCTCTGGCCATGCCGGATATGAATCTAGTATAGCCCGCCTTAACCGCCTCATAGATCTCAAGATGCAACATACTCTTGATCTGTGATATGAATACGCTCTTTTCCGCGCCCTCGAATGGGAATTTCTCTGGTCGATGCCCCGAAAAACAAACTGTAACGTCCCTCATTATTGTACCATGCCTTTCCGACTCAAGTGTCAATCAACTACATAAAGTCGTTGATGTAAAATTATACTATAATAAATATATCATAAAAAGACCATATGTTCAAGACTAAGCTTACATATAAAAGGAGATATCTTATGCCAACTTTTTTTAAGCGAACATGGGCAACTATCAATCTTGATAATCTTGCTCACAACATTAATCAATTAAAAGACCACACTGCCAAGGGAATCATGGCTGTAATTAAGGCGAATGCCTATGGTCACGGTGATACCGCCATTGCTAGGGAGCTTGAATCGCTCGGCATTAGGGAATTTGCCGTTTCAAATGTCCTTGAGGCAATGCATTTAATTGATAATGATATTAAGAGTGATATATTAATCTTTGGCAATACGCCCGATTCGCATTTGGGGTTGCTTAGCCGTTCAAATTTAATTCAGGCGATCAATAGCATAGATGATGCTATTTCTCTATCCGAATTTGCGGTGGCTAATAATACCGAAGTCCGCACGCATATCAAACTCGATACCGGAATGGGAAGGGTGGGACTGCGTGGCGATGCCGCTGCGCTCTGCGATGATGTAGTAAAAATGCATTCACTCTCTGGTTTAAATGTTGAGGGGATCTTCACGCATCTTGCGGCGGCGGATAGTGAGGATCCTGCCGATATATCCTATACCCATAGTCAAATCAAGCTTTTTGACGATACTATTGCTCTGCTCGCCGCAAGGGACATTACATTCGATCGTGTGCATATAGCGAATAGTGCGGGCGCAATATATTACCGTGACGAATGCCGGGCTGATTTTGACCGATTAGGTATTGCTATCTACGGGCATAGTCCGGATTGCTCGCATGAAATGGAATTAGATCTTAAGCCCGTCATGGAATTGAAGTCAGCAATATCCACTATCAAGCCCATTGGCGAAAGTGGATGTATCGGCTACGGGCGCACCTACACGGCTAATAGCGATATCATAGTTGCTACTGTCCCCGTCGGCTATGCTGATGGCTACCCCCGTCTATTGTCGAACAGGGGGGAAGTCCTCATCCGGGGTAAGCGTGCGCCGATTATCGGTAGGGTGTGCATGGATCAAATCATGATAGATGTCACCGATATTGAAGATGTGTCGGCCGGCGATATTGTCACACTCTTTGGCTATGACGGTGATGAATATATCTCCCTAGATGAAATTGCAACAAAATGCTCTACAATTAACTATGAAATTCTATGCGGTATCGGTCTTAGAGTTCCACGAATTATATATAAGAATGGTCGGGTTATCGATATAATCGAATATCTATAAGGCAATTTCATTATTAAAACAAAAAAGAGTCCGAATTATATCGGACTCTTTTTATTTTAATCTTCTAATATATAGACATTAACCTTTCGGTTGCCCCATTGACAAGCTCTTTTATAGTTTGGGTGGCTGTATTTATCACCTTCGGTAAAGCCCATGAACACATCGACTAGGATCTTACCCTCATGCCTGAATCCACCTGTATCAGCCGCCACCGCATAGCCATATACGTGTTTATTATCGGTCGACGCTATATAAAGCTTCGTTCCATATGGTATTATCTTCGGATCGACTGCGACCGTTCCCACCTCTAGCTTGATTCCGCTTGCGGTTCTGCCCGTTGGCGGGGCAGTATATGCAGTTGCCTGCCCTGTTAATACCTTGCTGTATTTGAGCGGCTTGCCGTCATCACCGA
>JAAZLM010000051.1 GCA_012799315.1 Clostridiales bacterium
TGGCTTAGTAAAGTTCACGCATGGAAGAGTGAATTCCCGTTAGTTCAGGTTGAGGAACATGATGAATTCATCACGCCGCAATATGTAATAGAAACACTGGATGAATTACTTGGTGAAAAGGCGATCATCACAACTGAAGTCGGGCAACATCAAATGTGGGCGGCACAATTCTATAATTTCCGCTCACCGAGGAGTTTTATCACGTCGGGCGGACTTGGCACAATGGGCTATGGACTGGGCGCATCATTAGGTGCACAGGTTGCGAATCCGGATAGGCAAGTTGTTAACATTGCCGGCGATGGTAGCTTCCATATGAATTGCAACGAACTTGTCACCGCATCAAAATACAACATACCGATTATAGAGCTGATTTTCAACAATAATGTTCTTGGTATGGTAAGACAATGGCAGCGCCTATTCTACTCAAAGAGATTTTCCCATACAACACTTGATAGGCCGACGGATTATATTAAACTTGCGCAGGCTTTCGGCATTAATGCATATGTAATTGAGAAGAAATCACAGGTAAAGACCGTGCTTCAAAAGGCAGTTAAATCGAAGTCACCCGTGCTAATCGATTGCAGAATTGATAAAGATATAAATGTTCTGCCGATGGTGCCAGCGGGGAAATCTGTCGAAGATATAATACTGGAAATTGAAGATTAGATGATATATTTTCTTGAAAGGAATGGTGAGAAATGCAAAGTAAATACGTTCTATCGGTACTAGTCGAAAATGATTCGGGAGTGTTAATTCGTGTCGCGGGGCTATTTAGTCGGCGAGGATATAATATTCATAGCCTGAATGTTGCAGAAACGGAAGATAAAAAGACATCACGAATGACGATAGTCGTTCAGGGTGATTTGCGAACACTTGATCAGATTGAAAAGCAACTGTTGAAACTAATTGATGTTAAAGAAGTCCTCGTTCTTCCGGAAGATTCTGTTTGTCGTGAGCATATACTTATCAGAGCGGGCAATTCGGTTGAAGAAAGAGCATCAATGATTGAAGTGGCGAATCTTTTCCGAGCGAAGATTGTCGATGTTTCACACGATAGTTTAATGTTTGAACTAACGGGTGAGCCGCAGAAGATCACATCGTTTGTAAACTTATTAAAGCAATATGGAATAAAAAAGCTTGTTAGAACGGGAATATCCGCATTGGAGCGTAGCTAGATAGTAGAACTTATTGACAGCTACCCAAAAAACTACTAAAATAAGAGGTGAGAACGTGAATTTAAGAAAAGTACAGATATTCGATTCGACCTTGCGTGATGGAGCGCAGGGGGAGAATGTCACATTCAGCGTTGAGGATAAATTAAATATTGTGAAGGCGCTGGATAAATTCGGTGTAGATTATATCGAAGCTGGTAATCCCGGATCTAATCCAAAGGATCTAGAGTTCTTTGAGAGAGTTAGAAAAATCAAGCTAAAGAACGCAAAGCTAGTTGCGTTCGGCTCAACAAGGAGAAGGGATATTGATGTCACGCAGGATAGGAATGTAATGGCATTGCTAACTGCTAAGACTGATGCAGTCGCCATATTCGGCAAGAGTTGGGATATGCATGTGACCGATATCATCAACACTACATTAGAGCAGAATCTAAAGATGATATATGAAACGGTGAAGTTCTTTGTCGATCAAGGGAAAGAAGTAATCTATGATGCTGAACACTTTTACGATGGATATAAAGCAAATCCCGACTATGCGATAAAGACAATACAAGCAGCTGAAAGAGCGGGCGCATCATGTATATGCCTATGCGACACTAATGGCGGATGCTTTCCCGATGAGATACATGAGATAACAAGTGTAGCTATAAAATCTGTTTCGACCCCGATAGGGATGCATTGCCATGACGATTCGGGATGCGCAGTTGCGAATTCGCTCGCAGGAGTTAATGCAGGAGCTAGTCAAGTACAGGGTACATTCATTGGCGTTGGTGAAA
>JAAZLM010000005.1 GCA_012799315.1 Clostridiales bacterium
CATCGATTTTATCCGTGGTGATTGTCAGCCCTGCCGCCTTAACATGTCCGCCAAAGTATAGGATATGTTCACTGCAATGGGATAGCGCCTTATAAAGGGAGAATCCGTCAACACTTCGTGCCGATCCAGTCGCCTCTCCATCGTTTATGCTGAATAGTATCACCGGCTTTTGGAACATTTCCAGTAAACGTGATGCGACAATCCCTATTACTCCTTGATGCCACCCTTCACCAAATAGGATTAATACCCTATCGTTAAGCATATCGGGGTTATCTTTTATATGTGATAATGCCTGATTAAAGATGTCCTTCTCCGTCTTTTGCCGCTGCGAATTCATCCTACATAATTGTTGCGCTAGCTCCTGCGCTTCGTCCTCATCCTCGGACAATAACATCGTCACCGCAAGCTCCGGCTCGGAAAATCTACCAGCAGCATTGATCCGTGGTACAATTCCGAATGCGACGTCGGTCGATGTGATATTATCGCCATCAACACCACTAAGGCGCATTAGTGCCTTGAGTCCTAATCTTTCTGTATTGGGGAGTAGTTCTAGCCCCCTTCTCACAATTAAGCGGTTTTCATCTTTTAACGGTACAATGTCGCCAATTGTGCCAATGGCTGCAAGATCACCGAATTCCTCCATCACTAGATCATAATCGCCATCTTCCATAGCTGCAAGCAATTTGAATACGACACCGGCTCCGCATAATTTCTTGAACGGGCTGTTACAATCCGGTCGATGCGGATTGATAATTGCTACTGCCTCCGGCATTGTTTCGGGCACTTGATGATGATCGGTAATGATTAGATCCATCCCAAGTTCCGATATTAATTTTGCTTCATCAATGGAGGAGATCCCGTTATCGACGGTTATAATCAAATTTGTTCCCTGCTCGGCAAGAGCCCTGACAGCATTGGAATTGAGCCCATAGCCCTCCCCCTCCCGTGAGGGAATGTAGTAGCTTGCATCAGCGCCGAATGACTGCAAATACGATAGCAGCATCACGGTCGACGTTATGCCATCACAGTCATAATCACCGTATATGACGATTTTCTCGCCGGCATTAATAGCATGGTGTAATCTCTCCGCCGCATCGTACATATCCGCCATTAGGAACGGATCGGAAAAATCCACACCGTGGGCGAAAAATTCCTCAATGCTGCTCATCGTGTCGATCCCCCGTGATGATAGCAATTTACCACTTATTTCGCTTATATCTGTTTTTCTTGTTATCTCCCCGACCTTATTTAAATCGGGCGTATTTATCCGCCACTTTTTTATATTCATCTTCGCTTCCCTTTATTCTATACTATATCTTAATTATATCATTAAATGCCCGTTTTTACAATATAGATAATCCGCCACAATGTGACGGATTATCTATTATCATTATTTATATTCCCATGCTAATAGAGGAGGGTTAACACCCTCCTCCGCTAGTTTATCCGTCAATAGAAATGTGAATAGGAGCTCACTATTCCTTTTCAAATGCGTCTTTATCAGCTCCGCAAAGAGGGCATCTGAAGTCATCGGATACATCTTCCCACTTTGTACCTGGGGGAACGTCCATTTCTTCACAACCAAGCTCAGGGTCATAAACATAACCACATAGCGTGCATACGTACTTGTCCATGCCAACACCTCCCTCCTGTGAACTATAATATTAATATGCCATAGTGCACTAATTTTGTCAAGTAGATGTATTGATTTTACCTATAATTTTACTTTGATTTATCACCATTCAATACCCGAGATAAATATTGCCCCGTATAAGACTTTTTACTCTTTGCCACCTGTTCGGGAGTACCCTTTGCCACTAGGTATCCACCTTGATCGCCGCCCTCCGGCCCAAGATCAAGTATATAGTCGGCAGTTTTAATCACATCTAAATTGTGCTCAATTACTACAATAGTATTCCCACCGTCAACAAGTTTCTCAAGAACTTCAATTAATTTATGCACATCAGCGGTATGGAGTCCCGTCGTTGGCTCATCTAAAATATAAATTGTTTTACCCGTCGATCTCTTAGACAATTCTGTCGCAAGTTTAACACGCTGTGCCTCACCACCCGATAGAGTCGTTGCCGATTGCCCCACCTTGATATATCCTAGCCCTACATCGTATAATGTCTGCAGCTTCCTCGCTATTCTAGGTATACTAGAGAAAAATTCAAGTGCTTCCTCAACTGTCATTTCTAGCACATCATGGATGCTCTTGCCCTTATATTTAATTTCCAGCGTTTCACGATTATACCTTTTCCCCTTACATACTTCACACGGCACAAATATATCGGGGAGGAAGTGCATCTCTATTTTGAGAATTCCATCTCCTTCGCAAGCCTCACACCGTCCGCCCTTAACATTGAATGAGAATCTGCCCGGCGCATATCCTTTCATCTTCGCATCGTTTGTCTGCGAATATAGGTCACGTATATCGGTGAAAACTCCGGTATATGTCGCCGGATTTGAACGTGGCGTTCTCCCGATTGGCGATTGATCGATGTCGATTACCTTATCAAGATTGCTTATTCCTGAGATAGAGGCACTCTCACCGGGGCGGATATTTGAACGTGTGAGCTTTGCCGATAGGCTCTTATATATAACTTCATTAACCAATGAGCTTTTGCCCGATCCCGACACACCTGTAACGCAAGTGAATGTCCCAAGAGGAATATCAATATCCACCTTTTTAAGATTATTCGCCGCCGCTCCCTTAATTTTAAGGAATTTGCCGTTCCCCTTCCTACGCTTTTTAGGAATTGGTATTATCTTTTTACCGCTGAGATATTGCCCCGTTATGGAGTTCTTGCATGCTTTTATCTCATCAATGTCGCCAGCGCAGACAACTTCCCCACCGTGGACGCCTGCTCCGGGGCCAATGTCAACGATGTAATCAGCGGCATACATTGTTTCTTCATCGTGTTCCACCACGATTAACGTGTTGCCTAGATCACGCAGTCGCTTCAGCGTTGCGATTAATTTATCATTATCCCGTTGATGCAGCCCGATGCTCGGTTCATCTAGAATATACAGCACACCCATTAGTGATGAGCCGATCTGTGTCGCAAGGCGAATTCGCTGACTCTCACCGCCCGATAGAGTACCTGCCGATCGTGCAAGATTGAGGTAGCTCAATCCGACACTGTTAAGGAATCCTAATCTTTCCTTTATTTCTTTTATGATTCTATCACCTATCATCGCATCCCGCTTTGATAGTTCGATATTCGATAGGAATTCAAGCGCATCGGCAACGGATTGATCTGTAAATTCGCTGATATTCATATCTGCAACAGTGACGGCAAGCGATTCTTTTTTTAGCCTTTTGCCCTTGCAGTCACCGCATATAACCTCGCCCATATACGCAGAAATGTCATTCCTTGACCAGTTGCTTTGCGTTTCATTATACCTGCGCTCAAGGTTGTTTATTATCCCCTCAAACTCAGTCATATAACTACCAGTACCATATTCATTTATTCGCTCGACTTTTATCTTCTTACCATTCGTACCGTAAAGAATCACATCTAATGCTTCCTGCGGTAATTCCTTCACCGGCACTCTGAGTGAAAATTTATAATGCTTAGCTAGAGCATTAAAGTACATCTGTGCTATCGATCCATCAACATAACTCCATCCGCTACCTTTAATTGCGCCCTCTGCAATTGTGAGGTTTTTATTTGGGATCACTAGATCCGGATCAATCCTCATAAACATTCCAAGTCCCGTGCAAGTTGGACAAGCACCGAACGGATTATTGAATGAGAACATCCTAGGTACAAGTTCCTCCATGCTGACACCGTGTTCGGGACAAGCATAGTTCTGTGAAAAGTGCAATTCCTCCCCGTCGATAACATCTACATATGTTAATCCGCCGGAAATACCGCTCGCCGTCTCTATCGAATCAGCAAGTCTAGATTTGATACCATCCTTTATTACAAGGCGATCTATAACGATTTCAATAGAATGTTTCTTATTCTTATCAAGATCGATTTCCTCCGATAGATCGTATATACTGCCATCGACACGAACACGGACATATCCTTGCTTCCTTATATTGTCAAGTTCCCTGATATGCTGCCCTTTCCTCCCTCTCACTATCGGGGCAAGAATTTGCATTCTTGTCCCTTCGGGCAATTCCATGACTTGATCGACTATCTGATCAACTGTCTGCTGCTTTATTTCGATTCCGCACACTGGGCAATGCGGCACACCGATTCGTGCATATAATAATCTTAGATAGTCATAAATCTCCGTCACTGTGCCAACAGTGGAACGTGGATTGCGTGATGTTGTCTTTTGGTCGATTGAGATAGCAGGAGAAAGACCATCTATGCTATCGACATCGGGCTTTTCCATCTGCCCTAGGAATTGCCTAGCATAGCTGGATAAACTCTCAATATAACGGCGCTGTCCGTCGGCATATATCGTATCGAATGCAAGCGATGATTTCCCCGATCCGGAAAGACCCGTCATCACAATGAATTTATCCCTTGG
>JAAZLM010000052.1 GCA_012799315.1 Clostridiales bacterium
AAGATGTAGATATCTTCAACATCCCAATTAGATATTCGGATGAGCAGATCGCACCGCACATCATCGGATATACAAGGGACAATATCGGCGTATCGGGGCTAGAACGTGCCTATGACGATTTCTTACGTGGGAACAGCAGTCAAGTATCGATAGAATATACTGCCGATGGCATAAGGCAGCTGGTACTGGGTGATAACAAGAATTTGATCGAGCAAAAACAGGTCAAGGCAGGTGTAGTTACAACGCTCGACAAAGATATACAAAAACTAGCTGAAAAAGTGGCAAGGGAGAACGAAATAAAGGGCGCAATTGTAATCATGGATCCATATTCGGGCGAGATAAAGGCGATGGTTAGCATGCCCGATTTCTCACCTCTATCACTGGAGGAAAGTGTGAACGACAACGATAACTATCCGCTTGTCAATAGGGCATTGTCGGGGTATAATCTGGGATCAATTTTTAAGCTTGCAACCGCAAGTGCTGCATTGGAACAGGGCATAAACCCAAATTTTGAATATGAATGTAAAGGCTATGTTGATGTTAAGGGGCAGATAATGAATTGTCATAAGCTAGACGGCCATGGCGTTCTAGATATGGGCGGCGCTATTGTTGAATCATGCAATACCTATTTTATTGAGCTTGCATCCAAAATTGATGATAGAGCGCTATTGTCGACGGCATCGGCACTTTCATTCGGTAAAAGTGTGAATCTTGCTACGGGTATGCGCTCCGTAAATGGGTATTTGCAAAATAAGAGTGAATTATATAACCCAGCCGAAAAAGCGAATCTTAGCTTCGGACAAGGGATGTTAATGGCTACACCGATTCAAGTTGCGCAGATGACAAGCGCATTCGTCAATGATGGAAGAACGCCACGAGCATACCTGGTAAAGGGGCTATCCCATGACGGCGAAACAATTGATAGTGATGAGGCAACACCTGCATTCACCAATGCGATTAGCAAAAGCACCGCACAGAAGATAAAAAACTTCATGATAGATACAGTGGAAGAAGAGAGCAACGAGAAATTCCATCCTGAAAAAGCTACCGCAGGGGGGAAAACTGCCACCGCCCAAACAGGGAAAATGGATAAAGATGATAAGGAGATCCTACATGGTTGGCTAACGGGATTCACCCCGGCGAAAGAACCGAAATACGTAATCACAATTTTAGTCGAGGGTGGTGGATATGGATCATCATCGGCTGGGCCAGCATTTGCAGAAATATGTGACAAATTATATGAGCTTGAAGAACTAAGAACAAAGATTAAAATGCAGAATTTAGGGTAGTAAAATCCTATTTAAGGGAGAATCCAGAGTAAAATAAAAATCAAATGGGGAAAAGAGTTGACATTCTAAATGCAATTGGTATAATTATAGTAAGAGAATTATTTGACGGTGATGAAGATAATCAAGTTTTTTGCATCCCAGAGATGGAACTATAATGGTGAGAGGTTCTAATGCAATGGCTTGGGAGCCACTTCGGAGTCATTCCCACGATGAGTGGGAGCGTATGCCTGCGTTAAAGGTTATAAAGTGGTGCGTTAATACGCACAATTTGGGTGGTACCACGGAGAAGCTTTCGTCCCATTGCGGGCGGAAGCATATTTATTTTTAAGGAGAGATTTTTTCAATGAAATGGACAGGTCTAAATGACATTAGAGAGAGTTATTTAAGTTTTTTTGAGAGCAAAGGGCATT
>JAAZLM010000053.1 GCA_012799315.1 Clostridiales bacterium
ATTTAGCATGGTGTCAAGAAAAACTAATTGGAAGCAGTTGAAACATGAAAAGAAAAGATTTTCACTTCGATTTACCTGAGGAATTGATAGCACAATCACCAATTTATCCACGGACAAATTCACGACTGATGATACTGGATAAGGGGAGTGGGGGGATATCGCACTCCTACTTTTATAATCTATGCAATTTGCTTAAAAAAGGTGATTTGTTAATTCTAAATGATACCCGTGTCCTCCCAGCAAGAATCTACGGGGAGAAGGTCGGATCGGGCATTACAATTGAAACACTCCTACTTGAGCAAAAGGAGAAAGATATTTGGGAGATTCTGACGAAGCCCGGCAGACGGGCAAAGACGGGAACGATAATTAAATTCGGCGGTGGGATTCTTACAGCCGAGATTATCGGCATTACCGACGGAGGAAACCGACTAGCTAAATTCTCCTACGGCGCTAATAATTCTTGCAACATTAATTTCTATGATGTTCTTGATAGAGTGGGACAAGTCCCATTGCCGCCGTATATTGTTGAGAGTCTAGAAGATGATGAAAGATACCAGACAGTGTATTCACGTGAGCTTGGCTCATCAGCAGCGCCGACGGCGGGACTGCACTTCACCCTAGAGATGCTTGATGAACTCCAGCAGATGGGCGTCGAAATAGCATATGTGACGCTCCATGTCGGGCTTGGGACATTCCGCCCTGTTAAGGTCGATGATATTAATGAACATAGGATGCACTCCGAACACTATGTATTACCCGAGCGAACAGCCGATATGATCCGCCAAACTAAAGAAAAGGGCGGAAGAGTGATAGCGGTCGGCACAACGAGTTGCCGCACACTTGAGAGTGCGGTCGGCGATGATATATCGAGTATTAAGGCTTGTAGTGGTGATACGGATATTTTCATATATCCGGGGTATAAATTCCGCGTGATTGACGGATTAATTACAAATTTCCATTTGCCTGAATCAACACTCATAATGCTAGTTAGCGCATTCGCAGGGTACAAAAATACAATGAATGCTTATAATGAGGCGATTAAGGAAAGATATAGGTTTTTTAGTTTTGGCGATGCAATGATAATACTTTAGAAAGATTAACTAATACGGGAGGAAATAGATGTTTAAGCTAATTAAACAAGAGGGCAGGGCAAGGCGGGGCGAGATGAACACTGTGCACGGATCGGCGCAAACGCCCGCATTCATGAATGTTGCGACAAGTGCAGCAATTAAGGGCGGCATATCATCGATTGACTTAAAGGAATTGAAGTGCCAAATCGAGCTATGCAATACCTACCATCTTCATTTGCGACCGGGTGATGATTTAATTCGTGACATGGGTGGTTTGCATAAGTTTATAAATTGGGATAGACCGATCTTGACCGATAGCGGTGGATTCCAAGTATTTTCACTTGCAAAATTGCGGCGCATAAAGGAAGAAGGCGTATATTTCAGTTCGCATATCGACGGACGAAAGATCTTCATGGGCCCGGAAGAAAGTATGAGAATACAATCGAATTTAGCCTCAACGATAGCAATGGCATTCGATGAATGTGTTGAGATCCCAGCGACGTATGAATATTCAAAAGCATCGTGCGAGAGAACAACTAGATGGCTAAAGAGATGTATCGCCGAGATGAAAAGACTCAATTCGTTGCCTGAAACGATTAATAAAAATCAACTCCTATTCGGTATAAATCAAGGTTGCATATTCGAGGATTTACGAATTGAGCATATGAAGCAAATTGCAGATCTTGATCTTGATGGATATGCTATTGGCGGGCTATCAGTCGGCGAGCCAGCATCGGAGATGTATAGAATAATCGAGGAAATAGATCCATATATGCCAAAGGATAAAGTTCGCTATCTAATGGGTGTTGGCACGCCTGAAAATATTATCGAAGGTGTGTATAGGGGAGTGGACATATTCGACTGTGTGATGCCGAGCAGGAATGCAAGACACGGGACATTGTTCACGTGGGATGGTATAATTAATGTAACGAATCTTAAATATGCAAAGGAC
>JAAZLM010000054.1 GCA_012799315.1 Clostridiales bacterium
AAATCCTCAAAACAGAAGAAAATGAATTGGGCAGACGACGTAAGAAAGTTATAGCGCTCCAAGAGGAAAAGGCAATGCTAGAGGGAAAAGTTGAGCAGTGCAATGGCGAATTCAGACAGCGGGCAATGAATGCAGTGACGCCGCAGGAGATCAAGGTTGCAAAAGGATATATTGCTACATTGCAGGAGAATATCAGGGAGATAGACCGCCAAATCCTAAATGCACAGGACAGAGTCGAGCAGCAAATTCAAGTTGTTGTAGAAGCAACGAAGGAAGTATCCTCACTTGAAAAATTGGAGGAGGGGCAATTAGATGAATACAATAAAATGACGATGAAGCAGGAAGAATTATTCATCGAAGAATTCGTTTCAAACTCCAATTTTTATGCTGTTTAGATAATATATCTTATTGAAAGGGGGTGGAGGAATGAATATAGCAAATCTTCTTTCGGCGAATATGATAACGGCGGATAGTAATTTAGCATCTATCAAGGGCGGGGAGGTGGCGAGTGGCGACTTTACCGCATTGCTAATGAATATGATTAACACCGATGTTAAATTGGCGATGAATTCGGAAAATATCATTATGCAAATACTGCAAATGCTATCGAGTGGCGCAAGCAGTGAAGAATGCTTAAATCTACTTAGCGATGTTGACATTGAAGTTTTGGAAGAAGTTGCAGATCTAATCGGTGGCATTGCCACAACTAAGGAAAATATTACCACGAGCGGAGCAAAGTTCGAAGATGCCGATGAAAAGGCCGAAGATGATGATATTACCGAAGAAATGCAGCAATTAGCATCGACAATAATGCCAGCACATATACCGGATATAGTGAGTGCGGTAGAAATGGAATCGGATAGCAGTCGCATTGATAATGCTAATATTCTAAATACGATGATGGCCGCCGACGATGGTGAGCAATTGCCACGGCGAATTAACATTGACGAACTAGCCAATGTAGTTGGCAAGGAAACATTTGTAGAAGTGAGTGATGCGATTAGGAATGCAATTGCAAATAAGACGACAGGCGAAGCATCGCCCGTTCAAGACGGGATAGAACTCGATAATGGGGAGCGAATTTCAGCAGATAAATCATCTGATAAAGGGGCGCATGTCGAGATAACTAAGGTCGATCAGGACAGAACGGCGCAAATTTTTGAAAGAAGTATAATCGAGTTAAGGCGAGTCGTTGTAAAAAGTGAAGAAATTGACGAATTGCACAAGATCGATCACATCACGAATGCAAGTGGAGTAGAGGCGATTAGCACAATCGCAAATGCTGATATAAACGCAATTGAAGCAGAAAATGCGGTGGAAGTGATAAGGAGCGAGCCGATCGAGCAGGTGGCAATTAGAATTAGCAACCAAATGGCGGAAGTCGAAAAAGAGGGCACGACAAAGATTGAAATGAGGCTTGAACCCGAGAGCCTAGGTAAAGTCGTCATTGAAATGACGATTGAAAGTGGCAAATTAGCAGTTAAAATTGTCGCAGAAAATCAGATGGCGAGCGCAATGCTAGCCGAAAGAGCGAGCGACCTAACGCATGGACTAAAAGGGCAGGGCATCACTCTTGAAAGTTATGATGTTTCGTATACCGGGCACGAATCGGGCGATTCTCATCATAGGGATCAGCAATTCAGACAGGGCAGAAATACATTCACAATGAATGGGAATTACAGCAGCGATGCCAATAGCGACTATGTCAATACGCCGAGTAGCGCATTAAATCTATATGTATAGGAGGGGGAAAAAGAAATGCCAAGCGATATTAATTCAGTGACAAATATTCAGAACAACTATGAGAAATACAAGGATTTTTTCGTTGATAAGGATTCTTCTGGTTTAAAGGTTGATGACTTCCTTAACCTCCTAGTTGCGGAGATGACGAATCAGGATCCAATGTCGCCAATGTCGAATACCGACTTTGTCGCACAGATGGCGCAATTCACATCACTGCAGACGATGCAGGACTTGACCTATTATTCCAATGCGTCATTTGCAGCATCACTTGTTGGTAAGACGGTTACAATGGCGAGTGTGTCCGCATCGGGAGAAATGCAGGTCGAAACTGGGCCGGTACAGGCGATCAACCTAAATGGCAAGGAATTTGAAATTCGTGTCAACAATAAGTTCTTCACGATTAAGAACTTGATGGAAATTGCACCGACGAATGGCGGCGGTGATGACGATGGCGAAAGCGATACAGTAGAAGAAGATGAAAGCATATAAAATCAAATTCCTACCTAGAAAGAGGTGATGATAGATGTTAATTAGTGAATATTTGCAGCTGAGGAATCAAATATCGGTAACGACGGGTAGAACGGCTCCAAATATTTCAGATAAGGATCGCAATAGTATAAGTAAACCTGGGGGAAGCCCATTTGCCGACATTCTAAAACAGGAGATTGACAAACAGACGGGCGGAGTCGAATTCTCAAAACACGCAATTGCACGATTAGATCAGCGGGAAATCGACTTGTCGCAGGGGCATAAGCTAGAAAGACTGAATAAGGGGGTTGAACTTGCACAGCAGAAGGGGTCCGAGGAAACATTAGTGCTAGTAGATTCAACAGCCTTTGTAGTAAGTGTTAAGAATAACAGAGTTATAACAATGCTATCAAACGACGATTTAAAGGGAAATGTATTTACAAATATCGACTCAACCGTGATAATATAGACTGGACCGTAAGGAGGTCTTTGGATCTGAACGATGGACGAGCCACAGCGGTTGACATTTTAAAGGAGTGCTTTATTAATGTTAAGATCACTATATTCAGGCGTATCGGGACT
>JAAZLM010000055.1 GCA_012799315.1 Clostridiales bacterium
CATTCTGCCCTTGACATCAATCTTATGGCTATACTCGCCGATCAACATACATTCCCCACTCCTTTAACTAAAAACTTGTGTGCTGCGATATATTTTATATGCTTAAATAAGTAGAAAATCGCACGATACTCCACTTTTGTTAGTTATCATTGTGATTCTAGGGATATCTAACCACCTATCACCACTTATCACCACACTAACAACATTATACACTTGAAAACTGTTATAAGTCAATATCAATTTCCTATTTGTGGGGGTAAAATCCATTGAAGTTTTTAATGCATTTTTGTTCAAGTTGACGAAACATACGTGCTTTTCCGTATTCGTAATATGCAGTTTTTACAATAAAAACACATTATGTCGGTATCACAACTTTGCACACACACTACATATAGTAGTGGTGCACATCGGTAACATATTCGGTCACAGATTCACTTTTTATATTTTTTATCCTGAATATTGTAGCTAAATTGTTAATTATCAGCATAGTAAAAACAGCCCCCTTAAAAAAGGGGGCTGCTCCTAATGGCTTATTCTGCTGTAATCCTGCTACTATTCTTCAGTTGTAGGGATCCAACTTGTATAGGCATCTTTATTATCTTCCATCCATTTTCTTGCCGATATAATTGGATCATCATCTATATTATCCTCGATCAATTCCATTAAGCTGCTTAATTCTTCGTCTGTTAATTTGAAATTCGTTAAGAACTCCGCAACCTCCGGCATATCTTCGGCAAGGCCCTTACGTGCAATTGTATGTACATGTTCAGCGTCACCATATATATTCTTTGGATCGTCTAGAATTTTCAAGTCCCATCTAGCGAACTTCCAATGAGGTGACCACCCTGTTACAACAATTGGTTCTTTTGCATCAATTGCCTTTTTTAATGCTGCAGTCATTGTCGGGCCACTACCCGGAATGAGTTCGAAATCGAGCCCATATTCATTAATTGCCGTCTCGGTGTTCAACATTACACCTGCTCCGGAGTCAATGCCGACAATTTCACCGTTGAAGTCGCTCTTTTTATCATTTAGCTCCTCAACACTATTTATATCAACGTATTCGGGTACTACAAGACCCAAACGAGCATTTTCATAATTAAGTCCTAAATCATCAAGGTCATCGCCGTATCTCTCCATATAACTTGCATGTGTTGTCGGTAACCATGCATCTAGGAATGCATCTGTATTACCCGATGACAACGATGTGAAAATCGGCGCTACATCGGCTAAAGTCATATCTACTTTATAGCCCATCTCATCTTCTAGTATTGCTGCTGCAAGATTCGTCATAGCAATACCCTCCGACCAATTAACATAACCTAGATTAACGGTACCCTTACTACCCGCACCGTCTTCATCATCTCCTGCACAGGCTGTTAAAATCCCTGCACTTAACACACTCACAATCGCTAAGGCAACTGCCTTTTTAATAAAATTCTTCATATCTAATCCTTTCATATTACAAATAATAGTTACTTATATTCACTCTAAGCATCTTGACCATTGAGCCCATTATTTTTGTTTCCGAGCTTTTGGGTAATTCTATCGAGTATCATCGCTAAAATTACAACTGCAAGCCCTCCCTCGAATCCTTGTCCGATTCTCATCTGGGTTATGCCCTTCAGCACGACATCACCAAGTCCCCTAGCTCCTATCATGGATGAAATTACAACCATTGATAAGGATAGCATTATAGTCTGGTTAAGCCCCGCTAATATCGTGGGTGTCGCTAGTGGAATTTGCACCTTGAACAACATCTGCCGTGAAGTTGATCCGAATGCTGTTGATGCCTCAATTACATCTTCTGGCACCTGCCGTATTCCTAGGCTTGTTAGGCGGACAATCGGCGGCATCGCAAAGATAATTGTTGCAACAACACCGGGCACCTTACCCAAATCGAAGAATAGCACTGCTGGAATAAGGTATACGAATGCTGGCATCGTCTGCATGAAGTC
>JAAZLM010000056.1 GCA_012799315.1 Clostridiales bacterium
CTGCCGCCGATGCGGAGATTGCCATTGTAGCAAACATTGCAACTGCAACTACGCTGGATAATATTCTTTTTAGCATCTTGTTTTCCTCCTATTATTATATATAATTTAGGTTAAGTTAAGTTAATCTTTCTTTATAAACAATTACTTACTTAACACCGTACCTATATTATAAGTTATATGTCAAGATTAATCAACTGTGAATTCTAACATAAAACGAGGTTGCATTATGTGCAAATTGCTATAATTTATATAGAAACTTGTCATATGCCGTTCTCAGCTCTACCGCAATTTGTTCGGGGGCGGTAGTGTTACAATGCGCCCAAACACCTGTTTCGCTAGATGCGTTGAACTTCTGCTTGTCCTTACTGCGCATTGGCGGATAGAATGCAATATGGAAATGGCTGCAATTATTAATGCAATTACTATCGTCATCGTTAATATTTACGGGAGCATTGTGCATACACATCATATAAGGAAATTTATAATCAAAAAGACTATCGAGCATTCCAGTAGCATATTTTAGTGTTTGCGCTAGTGAGATCCGCTCATCTTTATTAAACTGTGTTATGTTTGTCTTATGCGAATTGGACATTATATATATTCCATAGGGGTATTCGGAGAAGAACGGAATGAATACGGTGAAATGCTCATTGGAAAAAATAATTCTCTTGCCACTATCCTGCTCATTCTTTAGCAAATCGCAGAAAATACAGCGGGAATTCTCCTCATAATATTCTTTCGCCGCATCAAGTTCAAGTTCTATTTTCTTTGGGATAACGGAGTAACCGTATATTTGCCCGTGCGGATGTGGCATTGTCACACCGACGACGTCGCCACGGTTCTCGAATATGAATACATACTTGATATTTTCATCGGCACTGATCTGCTCATATCGATTACACCACAAATCAACTAGACGTGTAATGTGCTCGGTCGACAATTCGGGCAATGTTGCCGTATGGTTTGACGAATATAGTATAACCTCGCATTTGCCATATGCGTCTTTTACCTTGAAGAAGTCCGTCGCTACATCGTCGGGGCTCGGCGGATTCTGTGATAGTGCGGGGAAGTCATTTTCATACATCATTACATCGTAGTCATCGGGAATATTGTCGGAGCCTGGACAAAAGGGGCACCAATCCTTTGGCATTTGGGGGCGATCCTGTCTATGTGATGCGATTATGACCCAATCTTTTATTAGTGGATTCCATCTTAATTCTGCCATTGCATTTCCTCCAAAATATATTACTTATAATATTATACATTATAAATGTATGTAAATCTAGATCTTATTCGACAATTTTTTATAAAGTATTGTTTTTTTTATTCTTATGTGTTACTATATGGTTAAGTTCTGTTGGAGGTACTATTTTATGCCTTATAATTTCATCATAATATTGTTTTCGATTCTACTCGGTACTGTCGCAGTATTAGTTTGCGCAAGGTTGATTCACCGTGGTATAAGGCGCTTTATTGCTCGCTCGGGGCTTGGCATAATCGCAAGTGCATTGAGGCAGCCGGCGGATACGTCAACACCACGCACATTGCAAAATCTCACCAATACATATTCGCAGCTAATCGCACGTGACTTCCCCGAATTCGATGTTAGGCAATTCCTAACACGGGCGGAGAATCTACTTGTGCAAATACTGAATTCTATTGAATCGGGTGAGGGT
The DNA here is from genome assembly GCA_012799315.1 of Clostridiales bacterium. GTDB lineage: Bacteria > Bacillota > Clostridia > Oscillospirales > Ruminococcaceae > JAAZLM01. The sequence goes on from JAAZLM010000056.1 coordinate 1,677, forward strand.
ATTGGGATTAGTGAGCATAAAGATATTTCTAGCAATTTAATTAGCAAGGTAGATAATCTGATCGAAGATATTAAATCTAAGGGGGAGAACTGGCATTACGATGATATTTACGTTCATGGGAGTGCCATTGCGGATTATGGTTATAGCATGGGTAAAAGGACTATCAAGGTAGAAATTGCCCTACAATATAGATTTAGCAATAGTGACGCCGGCGTTAGAAGTAGTAATTTAGATCAATATAAATATTCGCTTGATGCAATTTACATCCAAGATGTCGACAAACTCGGCGATAATTCCTTTAAGGGGCATAATTGCCCGAACTGCGGCGCTCCGGTGAAAAGCATTGGTGAGGGCAATTACTGCCAATACTGCGGTTCCGGATTGATGGAAGTCAATGTCCGAATTTGGACTTTTGATAATTTTACTAGGTGTTAACTCGTGCTAGTTAACAAGTGTGAATGCAAATTTAAGAAAGAAGAAAGAGGGTTGTACAATGGGATTAATTAGAGCAGCCGCCGCATCGGTCGGCGGAACATTAGCAGATCAGTGGC
>JAAZLM010000057.1 GCA_012799315.1 Clostridiales bacterium
ATATTTTTTCTGTCTAATAATATCTATATTCGTCGCCTGTAAGATCCCTGATAACCGCCCTGATGTCGGAATAGTTATGTCCCATCCTCGCAAGTGCAGAAATAACTTTTTGCACACCTTTTTCATCGTCTAGGCTGCGATAATATTTCTTCTCAATTACCTCACGAATCTTCTCCTGTGCCTCATCAAGATCAATTTCATATATTAGATCTTCAATCAAATATTTGTCTATACCTTTTTTCGATAGCTCGAATTGTATTCTACGTATGCCGAATCTCTTTGTATTCCAGTAATTTTGAATAAGGCGCCTAGCATATTTCTCATCATCGATGAATCCTAGATCGACCATTTTATCGCTTATTTCAGTTGCAATTTGTTCCTTATATGTTTTTTCTAACTTCTGGTACAGTTCCATATATGAATGGTCACGATATGAAATGAGATATAATGCTCGCTGTTTTGCCTTGCGTTTAAGATTTGCATAGACAGCTTCTTCAATTTCTTCCATGCTATAATCCATATTCTCTTTGAATCCAAACTCGGCAAGAACATCGGCATTAATATAAATATGCTCGTCATTATCAAGTATTAGCCTGTAACTTTTGCCTTTATATTTTTCTATTGATATAATCTTCATTATCTAACCCTATTTTGTCTTAGCAGGACTGAATTCCTCAAAGTCATCTTCAGCATCAATTTCCACACTCACCTTTTTAGATGATGCAGGCTTAGACTCTGCTTTTTTCTCCGTTGCCACTTTTGTTTCTTTCTTTGGTGCTGGCTCTGCATCGCTCTCATTAATGCTCGCCATGATTCCTTCCTCAATTTCCTTCATTATATCGGGATTCTCAGTTAGGAATTGCTTCGCTCTATCCCGTCCTTGCCCAATTCTTAAATCCTTATAGCTATACCATGAGCCGCTCTTTTTAATTACTTTAAGATCGGTCGCAAGATCCACCACTTCACCCACACGAGATATTCCTTGCCCGTACATTATATCGAATTCGCACTCTTTAAACGGCGGAGCGACTTTATTTTTCACCACTTTTACCCTTGTTCTATTTCCACGGATATCGCCGTCCGATCTCAGTGCCTCTCCACGTCTTACCTCTATTCTAACGGATGAATAGAATTTGAGCGCACGTCCGCCCGGTGTAACCTCCGGATTGCCGTATGCGATGCCTATTTTCTCACGGACTTGGTTGATGAATATTGCAACACAATCCGACTTACCAATAACGCTTGTCAATTTCCTTAATGCTTGTGACATTAGCCGTGCTTGCAGTCCGACGTGGGCATCGCCCATATCGCCTTCTATCTCCGCCTTAGTTACCATTGCCGCAACGGAGTCAATTACGATTACATCAATTGCGCCGGAGCGAACTAATGCCTCAGTAATCTCAAGTGCTTGCTCACCGGTATCGGGCTGTGATATGAGCAAATTCTCAATATCGACACCTAAATTGCTTGCATAAACGGGATCAAGAGCATGCTCAACGTCAATGAATGCAGCTTCTCCGCCGAGCTTTTGCGCCTGCGCAACTATCGATAATGCGAGTGTAGTCTTACCGCCCGATTCCGGCCCGTATATCTCTACAACTCGTCCTTTTGGAACACCACCAATGCCCAGAGCTATATCTAGCGTCATTGAGCCGGTCGGGATACTCTCAACATTGAGTTTAGTGGATTGACCTAGCTTCATTACTGCGCCTGCACCGTATTGCTTTTCTATGTATTCAAGTGCTGTTTCTAATGCCTTTTTCCTCTCCGTAGGATTTGTCTGACGAACGACTTCCGTATTTTTCTTCGTGCCACCTCTTGACATTTAACTTCCTCCATTCATATGATAAGCTGTTCTTTACTTTCTATTAATTCTTCCGTATATTAAACGGATAATGCCATTTACATCTTCCTCGAATTCAATATCAACGATGCCGTTATCAAGCATAATTTGCAGCACTTCCTCATGCTGTCCCTGCCCGATTTCGTACATCAATATTCCACCGTGCTTAATTCGTCTAGTCCAAATAGCCGTGATTTCTCTATAAAATCTCAGCCCATCACTACTACCATATAGCGCCTCACGTGGCTCGAATGCGACCTCCCTTTGCAAGTTTTCTATATCATCTTTATTTAAATAAGGGGGGTTCGCCACTACCATATCTAGATTTGGCATATCTTCCAGTGTGGATTCATCGCACACATCGGCTAAAACTTCCTCAATATCGACATTGTTTTTCGCCTTGTTCTTTATAAGGTAATGCATTGCTTTTGGCGAACGTTCAACAGCGAAAACTCTTACACTCGGCATATTCTTCTTTATTGCGATTGCAATGCAACCGCTCCCACTACATAAATCAGCTATAACGGGCTGATCGCCACTTCCCTTTAAAATCTGGATCGCCCTATCTACTAGAACTTCCGTATCGGGTCTTGGGATTAAGACCCCCTCCCCCACTA